>NZ_JAUBOZ010000067.1:0-42132 GCF_036700475.1 Microcoleus sp. T2B6
ATTAGTCATTAGTCATTAGTCATTAGTCATTAGTCATTAGTCATTAGTCATTAGTCATTAGTCATTAGTCATTAGTCATTAGTCATTAGTCATTAGTCATTAGTCATTAGTCATTAGTCATTAGTCATTAGTCATTAGTCATCCTCTCTCTTTTGTCACTTCGGAGACAGTATAAAGCTAGGCCGCCACTAAATCTGTAACTATTCGAGCATTAAAAAGAGTCCAAAAATCCTCGATCAAAGAGTTTATTAGCCATTTTTTAAGTGTTAGAGAACTCATCAAGGCATATAACCCGGATTTGGCATCATATCAAATCCGGTAGCATCGGCATTGTATAGCAACCGCCGAGAGGGTTAGGAGGTTGTTAATGGCTGAAACGATTGATTTTATTGCTTCTTCCTTCTTCCTTCTTCCTTCTTCCTTCTTCCTTCTTCCTTCTTCCTTCTTCCTTCTTCCTTCTTCCTTCTTCTATAAAATCCAGCCAACAGTCAACACTCAACAATCACGCAGGGTGCAGCCGGAATTGATCTCATTCATCTGCGTTAATCTGTGTTTATCTGCCCTCATCTGCGGTTAAAAAAAGAAAATTTCTTAACCGCAGATGACAATGGATTGACGCCCATTTACGCAGATGCAGATGCGATCGCATAACCCGGTTGCGGCATCGCGTGTGACAGTTGCCTAAGTCCTGATGCCAAAAGATGCCTATTTAATTGACTTTCATAGATTAGTTTCGCTCTTTTGTAGTTCTTGTTGGAGAGTATTCTTGACACGATCGTACTCAACCTCGATTTGAGCAAATAGGGAGGAGGCTCGATCGAGTTGACCAGAGGTACTGATGACTTCTAACGTGGCACAAAGGTGGGCCAGAGGAGCCGCGCTTAGATTCGCACTACTGCCTTTGAGGGTATGGGCCGCTCGGTTTAGGGCTTGAGTATCCCCTTGGGCGATCGCTAATTTCATAGCTTCTAGCAACTTTAGACCTTCCTCCAAGTAGCAGTTAGCTAGCAAGCTCAAAATCTCGGTTGAATCTTGATCGATGCTGCTACAGAAGGCTTGCAGTTCAGTGAGGTTAACCGCTGGCCTATCAATTTTTGGCTTGTTACTATCTGATTCCTCCTTTTGGGCCTGTTGCGGTTCCGGGTTGGGTGGACACTGACTCAGCGCTTGGTTGAGAGCCTCTAGTCGAATTGGTTTAGTGATATAGTCATTCATGCCAGCATCAAGACAAACCTGGCGATCGCCCTGCATGGCATTTGCCGTCATTGCAATAATCCAGGGACGAGTATCAGCCGGCCACTCCTGGCAAATACGACGGCTGGCTTCTAGTCCATCCATCTCTGGCATTTGTACATCCATCAGCACTACATCATAAGGCTGGCGATTCAGGGCTTCCAAAACTTCCAATCCATTGGCAGCAATATCGGCCCGGTATCCCAAACGCTCTAACAGCAGCAGTGCGACCTTCTGATTTACCAGATGATCTTCTGCTAAAAGAATTCGCAGTGGGAGTCTCTGGGCTAGTTTCATATCATCCTCGACAGATATAGGGAGCTGTTGTTGAACTTTTTTCGGTTGAGCTTGTAGCACATGGATCAGTATTTGATAGAGCTGGGATTGTTTGATCGGTTTGCTTAAAAAAGCCGCAAAGTGGGTGGAGAGCGCTGAAGAACTCGCTTCTGGGTAGCCCATTGAAGTCAGCAACACTAGGGGTAAACGGTGGCACTTAGGATGCTGGTGGATGGCTGAGGCGAGTGTGAGGCCGTCCATTTGTGGCATTTGCATATCTAAAATAGCGAGATCAAACGCTTCTCCACTCTCAAGCCAGTTGAGCGCTTCCGCACCCGATGGGGCAGCCAGACTCTGCATCCCCCAACTCTCTGCTTGCAACGTCAGAATTTGTCGGTTAGTGGGCTGGTCATCCACGATTAATAAACGCTTGCCAGATAGTTCTGGTAGCATTTCCATCGGTTCCGCTAACTCAGTAGCAACAGAGGATGCCACAATCGTGAAGTAGAAGGTGGAACCCATTGTGACTCTATTAAGCTTAGCGGCTTGCCATTTTGGTGAAGGGGTTCCTCCGACGTGGCCTCCGCTCTCAACCCAGATCGTGCCGTTCATAGTTTCACTAAGTCGCTTACTAATCGCCAGACCTAAACCAGTCCCTCCATACTGCCGAGTCGTCGAAGCATCTACTTGACTAAAAGACTTGAACAGTCGATCGAGCCGATTGGCGGGAATACCAATGCCTGTGTCTTGAATGGCAAACTGGATTTCGTACAAGCTTTCTGACAAGTTACCTGGCTCAGAAATTGTTTTGTCAGAATCAACTAGAGAGGCTTCCACGGAAATGGTAACTTCCCCAGTTTCAGTAAACTTAATCGCATTGTTGAGCAAGTTAACTAGAATCTGACGGAGACGGGTGACATCACCCAAAATGAACTTAGGAGTCTGAGGCTGGATGAGGTAGCCCAACTCAATATCCTTCTCATCTGCTTTAACTGCAAGTTGGTCGATCGCACCTTCTATGCAATCTCTCAAGCTCAAGGGATGCATTTCTAGCTCCAGCTTGCCCGACTCAATTTTGGAGAAGTCCAGGATGTCGTTGATGATACTCAGGAGGGTATCCCCACTATTGCGAATCGTCTCGATAAAGTCTCGCTGTTGAGCCTTGAGTTCTGTATCCAGCAGTAGTCCCGTCATACCAATAACCGCATTCATGGGAGTGCGAATTTCATGGCTCATCATCGCCAGAAACTCAGTTTTGGCTCGGCTCGCTGCTTCTGCTTCCCGTCTAGTTTGCTCCAGGGCAAAGTTTTTCAGAGTTAATTCTTCTCGTTGTCGAGTTTCTTGCTCTAGTAATTGGGCTTGAGCTAGGGCAATTCCTACTTGAGTCGCCACTGATTCTAGCAACTCCACTTGATCGGCAGTCCAACGACGGTAGCGATCGCACTGGTGCAAACAAATGGCACCATTCGGTTCTCCTTGGTAAGAGGTTCGCACTGCTAATGTCGATCTCAAATTGAGACTGGTACAAATTGAATGAGCACAGGTGAGCAATGAATCGCAGTAGACATCCGGGGAGGCGATCGCTTCATCTTGAGCCATCAACCGTTTTGTATAAGCAGGACTGGCCGCCAGAAGGTCATGCTCCCCGCTGGGCCCATATCCCACTCCTAGATACTCTGCAACGACAGGAAACTGAGGCAGTGGATTGTCCTGGTATGTGCTAATTAAGCAGCGACTGACTCCAAAAGTTTGCCCAATCTGAATAGCAGCCGTTTCAAATATCTGCTGAGCATTAAGGCTTTGACGAATTTCTTGGGTAATTTGCTTCAGCAGTAGGGCTTTTTGCAACTGTCGTTGTAGTGCTTCTTCTGCCTGCTTGCGATCGGTAATATCCTTCATGAAGCAGTGATGCCCCACAAAGACATTTTGCTCGTCATAAGCAGAAACCATCACCAGTTGTTTATAGAAGCTAGAGCCATCTTTTCGGATTCCCCTAGCTTCCGCTTCGACTCTACCGTCTCTCAACATTTGCTCATAAGCAGCCACCATCTTCTCAACATCTTCAGGATGAACGGTGTTTTGCCAGTCCCTCCCTAGCAGTTCTTCAGGCTGATATCCGCAGATGGCAGCATAAGTCACATTGACAGAGATATAGCGTCCTTGAGGGTCAAGCCTAGAAATGCCTGCCACGGCATTTTCTAGGGCCGCACTCATTTGTTGCAGTTCCGCTTCGGCTCGTTTGCGATCGCTAATTTCAATTAGAATGCAACCCACTGCTATACCCTGCTCTGCATCCTTGAAAATGGGAAAGTGAGAAACGAGCCAGTGGCGCTTGACACCCGTTTGACTGGATAGTGCTGTGCTAATTTCCAAGTTGATCGAAGGTTTTCCTGTCGTTAAAACTTGTTGTAACAGTGCATTTACACTAGGCGCAAATTCTCCCAAAATATCATCGGTTGTCTTATCTAAGTGAGCCTCCACAGAGTGGCCATTAAATTCAGCTAGTGCCTCATTGATTTGTAAAAATTTAAACTGCCGATCGTGGATACACAGCCCCACCCCTGCTAGGGAAGCTCCTTTAAAGAAAGCATTCAATAATTGCTCTCTTGCTTGAATTTCCTGCTCTAAGTTTTTGCGATCGGTAATATCGCTCTGAGAACCAGTCATACGGACAACTTTGCCCGCTTCATCCGAAAGCGCCTGCCCTCGAGCCAGAATCCACTTGTAGCTCCCATCCTTACAAAGAACTCGATGTTCTGTAATATAAAAAGAAGTTTTGCCCTCAAAGTGATCTTGAATTATTTGCAAGACGCAACCGAGATCATCGGGATGCACCCGCTTGCTCCATTCGTCCAGGTGATGGGAAATTTCATGGTCTTCGTAGCCCAACATTTCTTTCCAGCGAGCCGAGAAGAATACTTCATTAGTGTTGACGTTCCAATCCCATACCCCTTCATTACTACCACGTAGGGCGAGTTCCCACCGCTCTTCACTCGCTTGCAGAGCGACTTCTGCCTGATGCCGTTCGATTTCACTACCAATCCACTGAGCCATCAGCTTCAGTAATTCCACATGGGCAGATTTAAAGCTGTCTGCACGGGGAGATTTACTAGAAAAGCTGAGGGTACTGTAGACTTTGCCTGCAACTAAAACTCGTGTTCCAATATAAGCTTCCATGCCAAAGGCAAGATAGGCAGGATGGTGACGCCATTTTGAGGTGCCTGTATGTTGGATGGTTAGGGGTTCATTTGTGTCTAAAGCTTCACAGCACAAAGTTTGCTTAATATCAAAGACATCACCTGGTTTCAGGACTTCATCGGGCGATCGCACAACCATCACTTCATAACGGTTATCTTGCACACGAGCCAAGACGCCACTTTCCAGCCCAAAATTCTGACATCCCATGTCAATCAAAGCTTGAATGCGCTGCTCAAAATTGAGATTTTGGGTAGCAGTGACTTCATATAAAGCTCGTATCGCCGCCTCTCTCGTTCTTAGTTCAGTTTCGGCTTGTTTACGTCTCTTAATTTCAGCTTTCAGAGAGCGATTGATTATGGATAATTTTTGCGTTCGTTCTTGAACCCGCTGTTCTAATGTAGCGTTGGCGTGTTTAATCTCCCTAAATTTTTGATAAAGCGCGATCGCCATCAATTGAAAATTGCCAGCAAGCTCATTGATTTCACTAACAGAGCTATGTTTCCATTCAAATGTTTCTTCTGAAAGCTTGTTGGGTAAGTCAGTAGTCGCACGAGCTAAATAGGATAATGGCTGGACCAGTCGTTCGCTAACCAGCGTTGCAAACAAAAATGCCAACATTGTGACGAGGAGTAGAATACTCAAGTCAGCCTTGTAGCGATTTTGTAAATTTTCTACATAGGGATCGGCTGGAATTTCTAAGCGTAATTTCCAGTCCAGAGCGGGGCTAATGGTAAATTCCTGTATATACAGAGAATTTTTCCAACGGATCATCGGATTCTTGCCCTTGCTAGGAAGCCACTGCTGCAAGGTTCCCTCTAAGGTGCGAGTGCTGCCGTCCTTTGACCCCGGAACACTGGTCAAAAGCTTTTGGTCGGATTGATTACTGGCAATGACTCGGTTGTTTTGATCTAGCAATGTAATGCCTAGTTGCTGATTGTTTCTCTGGAAAATGTAGAGAGCTTTGATCTGGCTCAATCCTAATGAACCGTGGACCAGCCCAAGAAAATTACCTTGAAGTTGCAGGGGTACATTCAATCCTACATGAGGTTCGTCCAGTAATATATCTTTGTGGATAGGAGTCATCCAAGGTCTCAACCGCTCTTGAGCCAGGGGAATTAGAGATTGATGTTCCGTGCTTTGTTCCATCAACCGCCGGCGGGTTGGATTTAAAAGAGAAGAAGTAGCTAAAATGGTTCCCGATGAATCGGCAACATAAATTTTGTCGAAATCTGGCAACACCTGCTCGATCAGGCTAATGTTTTGTTGTAGATCCTCGGATGATTTAATCGCTGTATTAGCAGCAGTGCCGGCTTCAGGCATGAGCGATTTTTCAGCTAATGTATTCAAAGCTAAGAGATGTCGCTGATGCCATCTAGATATTGCGCTAGTGAGACTTTTTGCGTTTGTTCGTAACTCCGTTTGCACCGTCGTTTGGATTTGACCTACCAAGGATCTACCATCAAAAACTAATAGCATCAGTCCTGGAAGAAAGACAAAAGCTACCAACAGATGAAAAATAGTTTGTTGTAAAGAGAGGGCGAGATGCTTTGAAGCACCAATCCACCGATAAATCGGCGCATACGAAATGATTAAGCTGGCAACTAAGGCATTAAAAATGCCGTTGACTGCTTGCTTGCACATAACGAGGATGGTCTGATTCGCCTCCATGTGCATCATTTGACCGTAGAAAAGCCAGAGGAGGGGCATTCCAATTAAGAACCAGTAAATCCCATCGAATAAAAGGATATTTGGCTGTTTGCGCTTCTTGCAAAGAAACCCTACAAACAGAGCCTCAATTACCAAAATAATCGTGGCGTATGGATGATGCCACAGGATATAAGTATAGCTGCCTGCAATTAGACCAGCCAAGCCTCCCCAGCCCAAGCCGAAGTAGTAAGTAATAATCAGTATGGGAATACTGCCAAAGAGGAAATCAACCCCAAAGAAAAGAGACAAACTGAAATAGTTGCCCAGAATACCCGCACCAGTGAGAAGGGCGATCGCACCTAACCATCTTTTATTACGCATTGAGCTAGCCCCTCCCATAAACTTTTATAATCGCTAGTTGCTGAATATGACCTGATTCCGATAAAAAAAGCGCCATAGAGCCGATCTGTTATTTACCTGACAGTTTCCCTGAAGATCGCACCACCGATTATTTAAGCTTTCAAGCAGCAATCAAGGCTTACTCATACACGACTTGAGTTCTCGATCGACTTTTTTAATATGGTTCACGAACCAATCTAGCAATTGTTCATTAACCTTAATGGCTAAGGAAAGGCTCGACCCTTTGGTTTGTAGCTCTTGTTTAACTTCACTCAGTGTTTTAATAAATTTGGTATGCCCCGCTGCATTGTTAGATGCAACTGGGCATTTGTATCTTTGCATACAATTTTCTTCAAATCCGAAATGTTGGGCTACATACAAGTCTAAAAAATCTACAATACCTTTTATTTCTTCCTTCCCACGGTTTGCCAACATGGCATCCACTAAGGTATTGAGTTGATCGATCAATTGTTTATGCTGGCGGTCTATTTCGGGAATACCAATAGTTAACGAGTCATTCCAAATGACGAGAGGCATAGTTTTTACCCTTAGGATTT
Organism: Microcoleus sp. T2B6; assembly: GCF_036700475.1. Classification (NCBI taxonomy): domain Bacteria; kingdom Bacillati; phylum Cyanobacteriota; class Cyanophyceae; order Oscillatoriales; family Microcoleaceae; genus Microcoleus; species Microcoleus sp. T2B6. The sequence goes on from NZ_JAUBOZ010000067.1 coordinate 7,311, forward strand.
AACGGGTGAATTCATTAACTGTATGAATGTTGGTACAAAAAGTATTACGACCTTTGTCTTTGGCTTGATAAAGTGCTGCATCGGCAGCAGTAATTAAAGTTTCTGGTAAGCTTTCTTGGTTAGGAATCACACTGGTAATACCGAAGCTGAGCGTAATACAATGATGCGGAGAACTCTTATGAACTATTGCTAAATCTTGGATGCGAGCCTGCATTTGCTTAACGATTTGGACGGCTCCCTCAAGCTCGGTGTCCGATAAAATCACTACAAATTCTTCACCTCCATAACGTGCTACTAAATCTCCCGCTCGATTAATACTGCGATTGAGAGCTGTCGCAACTTGCTGTAAACATAGATCCCCTGCTTGGTGTCCATAAGTATCGTTGTAAGGCTTGAAGAAATCGATATCACACAAAATCAGTGACAAAGGAGTTTGCTGCCTCGTCATGCGTCGCCACTCCTCCTCTAGCTGTTGGTCAAACTGACGGCGATTGGCAATCTGAGTCAAACCGTCAATTGACGCGAGGTATTTTAATTGTCGATTGGCGGCCTCTAGCTGGTTGTAAAGTAGGGTTTGTTGCTGTTGCAAGTGGAATTGCTTAATCAACCGTCGCACTCTCTGTCGCAAAACAGCCCAGTGAATCGGCTTAGTGATATAGTCAGCCGCTCCCGCTGCAAACGCTCGATCGACAGATTCTTTGTCTTCTAAGCTAGTAATCATCAAAATAGGTGGGCGAGCGCTCTCAGGCACTTCAGATAATTTTTGACAACAAGCAAAACCATCCATAGTAGGCATCACTGCATCTAGCAGGATGAGGTCTGGATGTACTTCCTCATAGGCTACTAGCCCTGTCAACCCATCTGTAGCTTCGGCCACTCGGTATTTTTCCTTCTGTAAATACAGTCGCAGTTGCAAACGAATCAAGGCATCGTCATCCACAATGAGAATTAGAGAGGACGGTTCCATAGATGGGTTAGTCGAAATGGCTGAGTCTTCTAATGATTGATACATACGTCATGGTGTATCTTAAGCTTTGGAAACATTCTACCCTAGCATATTTTGAGGTTGGGATGGAAAGTGAAAATTTGGCAAATATGTCATAAATTATACACCATCTAAGCTTCCGCCACAACCTTTTAGGCAGCGTCCGGTTTGTTAAACCAACAGCCACAGTCTACTTAAAATTTATAGCTTTTTTTCGGAGATATAAAGTCTGGTAACTTGCGCTAATTTTTGTAAATATGTCATTATTTTTGGGGGCGTTAAACAGTTTTTACAACGCCGAGCGAGCTTTGACGAACGATCGCCAGTTATCCCGCGATCGTCGCTGGGATAATAGGCTATATTTCTCAACTTAATTCAGACTTTTTCAGGTGCATCAAATTCCTGCCTCATATTTGAGCGATCGTCCGCTCTATTTTTGGGAAATACATCTGATGTCACACTCTCACGTATAGCTTCGCCCTGGGTTGAGCGTTTGTTCGCACCAGGAAGCTCTGACTGCACAAAAGCGTAAGCTTTGTTAAGAAACATTTACAGCATTCTGCGCGCTCTGGGATAGGTTTTTGGTCTCTTTTCTCCCAATAATTCCCTAGATAGTGTATAAACTCGTGTCTTTGGGCTTGAGTAGGGAACACATCGTCAAAGCGTTGGCACCATCTTTCAAAGCATGGGGGTATGGAAGCTATACTATAGCAATTCTCGCATCATTTGTGAATTTCTTACGGACTCCCCGCGAGTTCGGGGAGGGTTGGAGTGGGGTAAAAAATTTATGACTCCTGCAAGCATTGCTATATACTATAATCACTGGGAAAGAGTCAATTAACTTGATGGAGATCACTTACTATGGCAGTAGCACTCCCTGATTTTTCTCAAAATTTTTCTCAAAGCGTTCAAAAAACGAAAGAAGTTTGGACGGAACAAGTCGGAAAAGCAGTGAATTCTGTTTCCGAAGCAACAGCAGAAGCTAAATCTTCGGGAGCATCTCACCTTTGCAGCCCTCCGCTAGAAATTGGAGTTTTGAGGCAGGAGGCAGGAGGCAGGAGGCAGGAGGCAGGAGGCAGAAGGAAAGAGGCAGAAGGAAGGAGCCAGAAGAAGTATTTTTACAAATATGAGATGCTCCCAAATCTTCTCTCTCCGAAACTGAATCTCAGGCAAAAGAAGCTCTCACTCAAACTACGAATTCTGCCGTTAATACTGTTAATCAAGCTACGAACAATGCTTTAGGTACTGTAGCGGAAAAAACAGAAAAAACTAGAATTTCTATATCGGAAGTCGCGAATCAAGCAGTTAGTCGCGTCAGTGAAAGTACCAACAAAGCTGTTGATGCTGTTTCTCACTCTGTGGCAACAGAAGAAAGAAACTATTAATCAAACTACTAACTCTGCGGTCAATACTCTGAATCAAAGCACTAGCCAAGCTGTAGAGAGTGTAAATCAAGCTACAGAAAAGGCTAAGGCTTCATTAGAAGATAGCATTAACAAGGCGGGAAATATGAGTGATGCCGCTTCCAATGCCATCCAAAGTGCTATCAATGGTAATATTAAAGATTGGATTTATTCTCACCCTCTCGTCTTCTGGTTGGTGAATCACCCCTTGGTATCTTTAGCAATTTTGCTGCTATTTATATTGAGTATCTTAGGTTTTTTTCAGGCTTTAGGTAGCTTGTTTGCAAAAGGCTGGTTATTTATTCTGCAAAGGCCTGGAAAATTTATGCAAGGGGTTTTGAGTGTCGGCTCTAAATCTGTAAGTAATTTCGGTGGAGTGGCTGTAAACTCATTGGTTTCAAAGAATCCCGAATACAAAAATAATTCAGGTTTACAATTGAGGGGAGTTGAATCAAACAGTGTGGAGTCTCAAGAACGACTTGCTAATATTTTGACAAGGTTGGAGGCAATTCGACAAGAGCAGAATCAGCTTTTACAAGAGGCGTCGGCGATTTTAGGCAAGCAATGGAATGCAGAGTGAGAAGGTGTGGCGCGATCGCAACTCGTGGTAAATTTAATACATCCAGGCTTTCCATCAAAGCCTGATACATGAAGGCTTGTAGTCGATCGCTCAAAACGCCATGCCCGATTCCGAATTTTCCGATGATCTAAAATGGACGCCAGAAGCCAAGGCGAAGCTGAAAAATATTCCCTATTTTGTCCGGGGGCAAGCTCGCGTCCGCATCGAGCAGTTGGCCCGCGAAGCCGAAACCGAAGTCGTCACCGTTGACTTAGTTGAGCAAGCTCGAATCGAGTTTGGGCAATGAAGGATCGAAAGGTACGCTAAAGCTTTAGACTATAAATTGCGTTGTAAGGACAAGGACTGAAAGAAATAGTGCGGAAAATAGTTATAGCTGGCAACTGGAAAATGTACAAAACTAGGGCAGAATCCCTAGAGTTTCTTCAAGGATTCATGTCCTGCCTGACGGAAACCCCAGAGGAACGGGAAGTCGTGCTTTGCGTTCCCTTCACTTCCTTGGCTGTCCTCTCGAAAAATTTGCACGGCAGCCGGATCAGACTCGGTGCTCAGAACGTTCACTGGCAAGAGTCTGGAGCTTTTACTGGGGAAATTTCCGGGCCAATGCTGAGTGAACTTGGTGTCCGTTATGTCATCATCGGCCACAGCGAGCGACGCCAATATTTTGGGGAAACTGACGAAACGGTGAATTTGCGGCTGAAAGCGGCTCAGAAATACGATTTAATTCCGATTCTGTGCGTTGGGGAAACCAAGCAGCAGCGAGATGCAGGCGAAACTGAAGCTCACATTTTTTCTCAGTTGGCAAAAGATTTGGTTGATGTTGACCAAAATAAGTTAGTCATTGCTTACGAGCCTATTTGGGCGATCGGCACTGGCGATACTTGCGAAGCTAAGGAAGCTAACCGAGTTATTGGTTTGATTCGCAGTAAATTGACTAATCCTGACGTGCCAATTCAGTACGGTGGCTCCGTCAAACCGGAGAATATTGATGAAGTTATGGCGATGCCTGAGATTGACGGGGTTCTGGTAGGCGGTGCGAGTTTGGAAGCTGCTAGCTTCGATCGAATTGTCAATTATCAGTAATTAGGTAATTGCTAATGGGTAATTGTTAATTGGTAATTGGAACAAGGCAGCGGGAATTAAACAGCGATCGCCTACAATTGTGATGTGCCGTTCAGTGTTTCTCGGATCGGGAGAATTAACCTATGACTGCGATCGTTAAACCCAAACCCGCCTTAGACGAGTTCCTCAAACTTCCTGAAACTGAACCGGCCTCAGAATTTCTTGAGGGACAAATCATTCAGAAGCCCATGCCTCAAGGTGAACACAGCGTACTTCAAGGTGAGCTCTGCAAGACTATCAATCAAGTAGCGAAAACTCGGAAAATTGCCAATGCTTTTCCCGAGTTGCGCTGCACTTTTGGCGGGGCATCAATCGTGCCAGATGTAGCAGTATTCCGATGGGAAAGAATTCCTTTTTTGCCGTCTGGTAGAATTGCTAACCGCTTTGACATTAATCCCGACTGGTCGATAGAAATTCTCTCTCCAAACCAAAGCCAAACAAAAGTGCTGAGTAACTTACTCCACTGTTCGCGAAACGGCACTGAGTTGGGGTGGTTACTAGATCCAGAAGAAGAGAGTATTTTGGCAGTATTTCCCGGACAAAAAGTAGAACTGTATAAAGGTGCTGCTCTGTTGCCAATAATTGATAAAATTGAATTAGAATTGACAGTTGATACTGTTTTTAGCTGGTTAAGTTTTGGTTGAAGAGTCTTGGACGCATTAAGACTCAAAGAAACCGGGTTTTTTACAGAATCTGTGGGTGGCAACGAAATATTGTCGTGAAAAAACCCGGTTTCTGGCTACCCGTGCATTCAGTCAGATATCAAATCCCACGATCGCCATGACAAATAACCCAGAAAAAATTATTATTAGTTGATAGTGTAGGTTGGGCCCGTGGAACGAAACCCAACACTCTCAAGATGAAATTCTTGTGAGACGGTTGTCCCGCCTGCCCAAAAATATAATTTATGACACATAACCCAGAAAAAATTACCATTAGAAATCAAGCTTTCGAGTGGGGAAAACGCACTTATTTAATGGGCGTTTTGAACGTAACCCCTGACAGTTTTAGCGACGGCGGAGATTTCAATACCATAGAATCTGCTTTAGCGCAAGCGGAAAATATGGTAAAGTCGGGGGGGGTAGATATTATTGATATTGGCGGTCAATCTACTCGGCCTGGTGCAGTGGAAATATCCTTAGCAGAGGAGATCGATCGCGTTCTACCTCTCGTACAAATACTGCGACAAAAAGCCGATATTTTTGGCTCAGTTCCTATTTCGGTAGATACTACCAGAGCGCAGGTTGCAAAAGCTGCGGTTGAGGCGGGAGCGGATATAATTAACGATATTTCGGGAGCTACTTTTGACTCGGAAATGCTGTCAACCGTTGCTCAGTTAAAAGTGCCAATAATTTTGATGCACATTCGGGGAACTCCCCAGACGATGCAACAACTGACAGATTATCGGGATTTAATGGGGGAAATTGGGGAATTTTTAGAGAGTCGAATTGCGGCGGCAGTTGCTGCGGGGATTGACCAATCTCAAATAATTCTCGACCCTGGTATTGGCTTTGCCAAGACTTACAGTCAAAACTTAGAAATTCTGCGAGAGTTGCGAAAATTCCGTGTTTTAAACTGTCCGATTTTAGTCGGAGTATCGCGAAAAAGCTTCATCGGTCATATTTTGAATCAGCCAGAAGCGAAACAAAGAGTTTGGGGGACAGCGGCGGCTTGTACAGGTGCTATCGCAAATTTGGCAGATATCTTGCGAGTTCACGATGTCAGAGAAATGCACGATGTTTGTCTGGTTGCCGACGCTATCTTCAGGAATCAGTCTTGAGAAGTCGGAGTCTCAATAACTTTTATTTCCCCACCCTCAGAATGAATCACATCGGGCATAGAACCCATCAGCTCGCCCAGAGCTTCGCTCATGCTCCGGGGGTCCATAAACAGAATTTTGGCATTGTCGCTTTCGCCCAATTTTTGTTGAGCGTCTAAGTATTTTTCCGTTACTAAGTAATTCAAAACTTGCTTGCTATTGGGATGGGAGTCTAAAGCTTCAACTAAGAGCCTCATATACTCCTTAGTGCCGATCGCCTTATTGACCATTGCTTGCCACTCGCTCTTGGTAGCGCGCTCCAATTCCATAGCTTCTTGCACCCTTTTCGGAGGTGTAATGCTTTGAATTTCCACCCGAATTACTTTGACACCCCAAGTTTCGGTAGCTTCGTCCAACTTCTTGAGTAACTTTTTATTCATGTCATCTCGGGAACCCAAGATGTCTTGCATGGGCAATCGACCAATTTCAGCGCGAAACGTCGTTAAAACTAAGTTGGCGATCGCATTTTCAATTTGATCGATTCCATAATAAGCTTTCTGTAAATTCACAACCCGCCAATACACAACGGCATCGACTTCGAGAGCCACATTATCTCCCGTGATTGCTGACTGAGGTTTAATGTCTAAAACTCTTTCACGGCTTGTGTCCACGCAGACGACTTTTTCGACCAGGGGACTGATAAAGTGGAATCCTGGCTTGAGGGTGCGCTTGTATTGACCCAAACGTTCCACTAAAGCTTCGTCGCCACCGCTGACTATTTTGACGCTTGAGTTAACAGCGTAGCCGAGGATGAGCGCAAAGAGCATGGTAAGAATAGACTGCCCCATTTCTATTTTCCTGCTAAGGTTGACTGAGAATCGATCGGAATTCTACTCTAATTTAACTCAAACTCGACCCCACAGTGCTAAAATATCTCGACTGTTGCGACAAGGTAAATTATTTTTTGTAAATTCCCGGAACAACCCGACCAAACAGGATACCATAGGAGATGCCAGCAAAAAACAACCATCATGACTCGCTTGAGTCACCCCCCGAGAAGCCTGTAAACTCCTCTCGGTTTCCCAAAAGACCCTTAGAAACTGGGACGAAGCAGGGAAAATCAAGACAATTAGAACTCCTACCAACCAGCGACGTTACGACATTGACTCAGTGTTCAGTGACGGACTCCATCCAAGAATCACCGCCCTCTACTGCCGAGTTAGCAGGGCCACACAAAAAGAAGACCTCAACCGACAAATCAGCTACCTCCAAGGAATCTACCCGCAAGGCCAAGTCTTCAAAGATATCGGAGGGGGACTCAATTTCAAAAGAAAAAGTCTTCTTGCCCTTTTGGGACAAGTCATGTCAGGAACTATCAGCCCAATTGTGGTCTGCCACCTTGACCGACTCGCAAGGTTTGGTTGTGACCTCATCAGAGGGGTGTGCGAACAAAACGATTGCAAACTCGTGGTTCTCGGTCGCACAGAACTATCTCCAGAAAGAGAAATCATTGAAGATATCCTTGCCATCATCCACGTATTCAGTTGCCGATTGTACGGACTCCGCAAGTACAAATCTACTATCAAAGAAGATCCGAGTTTACCCGGAAACGAAATTAGCAGCAACCTGGAGAACTTGGATAGCTGCTAGTCGGTGGTGTTACAACCAAGCAATTGCTATCCTCAAAACACAGAAAATTGGTAAATACGCTCTGCGAAAGCAGATTATGGATAGCGCGCCAGATTGGGTAAAACTACAACCTTACAATCCCAGACAGCTAGCAGTATTTCAAGCATTTGAAGCCCACAAAGCTGCTAAAAAGTCGGGAGGTTCAGCTAAATTCAGAACCTGTCGAGATACGTCTCAAACCATTAGATTTCAAACTGACAACTGGAAATCAAGTACGTTTTACCCTCAAGGGACCAAAGGCTTAAGCTTTAAGTCAGCAGAACCAATTTTGGATGTCATGCAGCACGAGCCAAGCCTAAGCTTAATTAACGGTCAGTGGTTTGTAAGTTATGCAGTCAAGGAAAGCAAGCCTGCTGCGACAGACTCAAGACTGGCTGTGGCACTCGACCCCGGTGTAAGAACTTTTATGACGGGTTTCGACGGGCAGGAGGTACTAGAGGTGGGCAAGTATGATATTGGCAGAATCTACCGTCTTGCTAGGCATCTAGATAAAATAATGAGTCGAATCGGCAACAGCAAGGGGAGAAGTTTTAAACGACTTCGCTATTGCTTGAGAAAAGCTGCATCTAAAATCAGAAACCAAATTAAAAATTTGGTTTCTGAATTGCACAAAAAAACGGCGAAATATCTGTGTGACAAATACAAGGTAATCTTTCTGCCGACTTTCGAGACTCAGCAGATGGTGAAGAAAGTCAAGCGTCGCCTGACTGCGAAAACAGCTAGAGCGATGGTGACTTTGAGTCACTATAAATTCAAAAAAACGTTGAAGCATCAAGCAGCCAAACATGGTTGTGTTGTAGTAGACGTAACAGAAGAGTATACATCTAAGACCTGTTCAAAGTGCGGTCACATTCATACAAAACTAGGAGGCAAAAAGCATTTTGCTTGCCCCTCCTGCGGTCACAAACTAGACCGGGATACCAATGGCGCTTTTAACATTTTGTTGAAAGCTTTGAGAGATACCTCTTTGACTGGAATTCTTGCTGATTTCCAAGTCTTACCATACTCAGCAATCTCGGACTTCCGGGAATTGCCGGGTTAAATGTATCTGTTAATAACTAACTATTTCATCGGGTGGGCCCCATCGGCTCCGACTCTTGCGGCGCTAGTGAAACCCAGGATATCAACAACACGTTTCCACAAAAAACATGAAAAACGATCGAGAGTTTCCCTGGTTCAAACCTTTGATGTGGATTGCCCCAAGCATTTTGGTGGGTGCAGGAATCTGCAGTGTCGCAGTGGCCGAACCGGCCGGGGCTGAGACAATCGCCCTGCAACTATCGCAAAACTTGCACTCGCAGAACTTGCAACCACAGCGCCGAGGCCCTGCTGTTCGGGAAGTTATGTCCTACGAGATGAAGGGAGACGAACTCAGGATTTGCAAGCAGGAAGGCAACTCCGAGAAAAAGTGCCAAGTTGTAGGTAAAGGCTACACGATGGGTTTGAGAACTGCCAACGACCTTTACGGTCAAGGAAATGCTGTCAATGCCGAAGCTTTGTACCGGCAACTAATCGCTCGCTATCCCAAAGAAGCGGATGCTTATTACAAGTTGGCAACTATGCTGTCGGGGCAAGGTAAAATGAGCGATGCGATCGCTCTATTCCAAAAAGCAATTGAAGTCAACCCGCAGCACGCCAAAGCTCACAACGATTTAGGCGTGGCGATGGCAAGTCAGGGGCAGTTGCCAGAGGCAATTGTTCAGTGGAGACAAGCGGTTAAAATTAACGATCGATATCCCGATGCTTTAAACAATTTAGGAGTCGGTTTGTACCAACAAGGAGACAAGGAAAACCAAGCGGAGGCAGTAGCCAGCCTCACAAAAGCTAAAGAGTTATTTATCAAGCAAGGCAGAACTCAAGCCGCTAACAGAGTAGATAAAATTTTGGAGGAAATTAATTCTCGGTCGAGCGGCTCTTAAGCTGCATTGGTTATTGGTTATTAGTTATTGGTTATTAGAACAAACAAATAACTACTAACAAATAACTACTAACTACTGACTACTGACTACTGACTACTGACTACTGACTACTGACTACTGACTACTGACTTCCTAAAGCATTTCCTTCAAAACTTGTATAATCAAATCCCCATCCACCCGATCGCTCACAGCAGCCTCACCCAAGCGCACGGGCAGCACAAACCGCACCTTGCCATCCTGCACCTTCTTATCGAGTTGCAAAGTATGCAAAATTTCCTCAACATCTACACCCGCCGGCAATTTGGCAGGTAAACCCGCTTTTTCAATTAAAGCAGACTGGCGGCGATCGCACTCAGCATCCCACATTCCCAACTCCACAGCCAACCGGCTTGACGCAGCCATGCCGATAGCCACTCCTTCCCCGTGATTGATCACCTTGTAATTGGTCAAACTTTCCACAGCATGACCAATGGTGTGTCCGTAATTCAAAATCGCCCGCAAACCCGATTCCTTCTCGTCTTTGCTTACCACCTCAGCCTTAGCTTGGCAAGACCTGCTCAAAATTTCTGCCAACAAATCCGCCTTCACATAGCGCATTTGATCCAAACGCTTGCAATTCTCCAACTTCCCGAAAAGTTCAGCATCCCAAATCACCCCGTACTTGATGACTTCCGCCATCGCCGAACGAAACTCCCTCGCCGGCAGAGTTTTGAGTACATCCGGGTCAATCAAAACCAAGCGCGGCTGGTGAAAAGCCCCGATTAAATTCTTCCCTAAAGGATGATTTACCCCCGTTTTGCCGCCGATAGAAGCATCAACCATCGCCAGCAGCGAAGTCGGAACCTGCACGACATTAATTCCGCGCAGCCAAGTTGCCGCCGCAAAACCCGTCATATCGCCAACCACCCCGCCGCCCAAAGCCACCATTGTCGAGGAACGTTCTAAGCGGTTTTCCAAAGCCGCACCGTAAATTTTCTGCACCGAATTTAAAGTTTTGTACTGTTCTCCCGGTGGTAAAATGCAGCTACTGACTTCCAGACCGGCTGATTCGAGGGCTGCTGTTGCTCTTTCGCCGTACTGCCGAAAAATCGACTGATTTGACACCAGTAGCACTTTTTTGCCCAAGCTTAGATCGCCCATCAGACTGCCGAGTTCGTCTAAACCGCCCGATCGCACGCAAACATTGTAAGATTGTGGCCCCAAGTCAACTTTAATTATGGATTGCATATTTATCTAATTTAGATATTAGATTTTAGATTATAGTTCTTATAGGTCTTTTTATCAGGAAATTGGGTTAAAAACCCCGTCCTTCGCTTGACGGCTTTAATTGTAAAGTTTTAATAAGTCACGGAACATCCTATGCTGAACATAGTAGCATAAGGTGGGAGGTAAAACCATGCTAGTTTTCGAGTTTAAAGCATACGGAAAATCAAATCAGTTTACTGCCGTAGACGAAGCAATTCGTACCGCAAAATTCGTCCGCAATAGCTGTATAAGGTATTGGATGGACAACAAAAAGGTGGATAAATATGATTTGAATAAATACTGCGCTGTACTGGCGCGTGATTTTTCCTTTGCTGACGAACTCAACTCAATGGCTAGACAAGCTAGTGCAGAACGAGCATGGTCTTCTATCTCCCGATTCTACGATAACTGCAAGAAGGGTGTTGCTGGCAAAAAAGGCTATCCACAGTTCCAGAAAGATTGCCGATCTGTTGAGTATAAATCAACTGGATGGAAACTTGCCGACGACCGAAAATCAATCAATTTTACCGACAAGAAAGGGATTGGGCGGTTAAAACTCAAGGGGACACGCGATTTGCATTTCTACCAAATTAGCCAAATAAAACGGGTGAGATTGGTAAAACGTGCGGATGGCGTATACGTTCAGTTTTGTATTGATATTGATCGAAAGGAAAACATAGCCCCCTCTGGGAACACCATAGGCTTAGACGTAGGATTGAAGGAATATTACACCGACTCAAAAGGAATTACGGTTGAGAACCCGATATTTTTGCGAAAAGGTGAAAAAGTCCTTAAACGTTGTCAACGTCGGGTGTCCAGGAAAGTAAAAGGTTCAAATAACAGGGACAAAGCTAGGCGGATTCTAGGCAAACGCCATCTCAAAATAAGTAGGCAGCGTAAAGACCATGCAATGAAGCTTGCACGGTGCGTAATCTCATCAAACGATGTAATCGCTTACGAAGATTTGAGAATAAAAAATCTGGTGAAGAATCATTGTTTAGCTAAGTCTATTAACGACGCATCTTGGTATCAGTTCCGTGTCTGGCTTGAATACTTTGGAAAAGTATTTGAAAAGATTACGGTTGCGGTGAATCCGCAATATACCAGCCAAGAATGCTCTAGCTGCGGTGTAATTGTCAAGAAAACGCTATCTACTAGAACGCACGTGTGTAAATGTGGGTGTGTAATGGATAGAGACGAAAACGCGGCTAGAAATATCCTTAGTCGAGGATTGGGTACGGTAGGGCATACCGGAACTTTTGCGCTTGACGCAAGCAACGCTTTAGGAGAATCAATCTCTACTTTGGCTGGAGAAATCCTGCCTCAGCAAATTGGCTCGTAGATTAAAGAATCCCGGTGCGTTTACGCGCCCGGAGTGTCAATGATTGTTTTGGAGAAATTGCAGTCAGCGCCCCGCACTGAAGTAACGGGCTTGATGCCTACAACTTCAGTTAGTTGACCAGCCAAGCGTCTTAACTGACTAAGTTTTTTGAGTCACGACAGCGGGAGAATGCGTAGCTAGTTCCCCGCTCTGTCGTCAGTGGTTAAACAGTTTTACTCTTAGGTAAGACAGCGCTGCTGACCTAACAAGCTCACTAAACATTGGCGCGTGCTAACATTACCCCGAAAGGGAGGCTCTAAGAAAGAGCAAACCATTATGCGTACAGGGTGAAAGGTTTGAAGCAGTAATTGTCCTGTTGAAAGTTTATTACAAAAGAACCCGGAACTAAGTAATTCCAAGGCGGTAAAGGTGTAAATTATTTAAGGCGGTTGAAACCGCTCGTATCGTTTCCCTCTCAGGTCTAAAGACGCTGAGGAACCCACTTACCGAGGATTTTTATGACTCTTAGCGGAATAATAACTTATTTCGGGCTTTTTGGCGGCATGATCGGCTTGGCGACAGTCCTGATGTTTGGTCTGCGGGCTGTCAAACTCATCTAATTTGCTAATTTAGATGCCTCAACCAGAGGATTTAATCTCTGGCAAAAGTATCGTTTGGGCGAAGTATTTGCGCGAAAAATCTCTAGTTTTATCTGTAGATAGATCGCGCAAGTGCTTCCTCCTATAAAACTTTATGCTAGTATTAACTAATTCAATAAATCCAGTACGCAATTGTAACACTTTAACTAGATTGTATGGTGCGTGTCAGAGTGATTTTCTGAATGCCATGACGTATAAAATAAGTATCATCATAACAGTTATAGTTGCAAACAAGTTCTTCTCCCTCGTAGATGTCAACTGCTGCAACGTCTCGTCGCAATGTCGAAAGAATATTAGGAGACTCCGAACAATGATTGATGAAACGTTGATCGTCAAAGCAAAGAACATATCTACAGAGGATATTGTCAAAATAGGCATATTTTAGGAACTGTTCTTTTGCTGAAGGAGACATACGTTCAACATCAGCCTCTTCATAAGACGTATCGAAGTATGGAGAGTATTCCCAGGTAACAGTACCTTTGGGAATAAACTGCGCTGCGAAAAGACCAATAGCATGAATAAAACTGATGCCAAGTTTTGTCTTAACCAGTAGCATACCGTTTTATTCTCCTGTTATGAAAATAAGCAACAAAATGCTGCTTAAAACTATCAACACCACAACTCTATCACCTACATCCAAATGAAGAAACTGGCCGTTCACTATAGCGCTTCTAATTGAAATCGGAAATATTATAGAGTATAATAGAGTAAAAAAAAACGAAAAAAAAATTATCCGCTTAAGGATGATAATTTTAGCGTGGAGTCTGGCTAGGGGCTGACTTCTGGGTTATAACACAGGAGCGATCGCACTTGCTATAAAACACGATCGCTCCTGATTAATTACAAGATTCGTTCTAATTGAGTCGATCGCACTTCTGCCAATTTCTCAGCCCCTGTCGTATCAAAAACGATCGCGTGTTTAGCCGTCGGCAACAACCGCCGTAAAATCTGTATGTATCCATCCGCATCGCCCCGGCGGTGGAACCGAGCAACCACCAATCGCTGCATATTTGGCAATTGTCGCACGATACACCAGGGATGAGTGTTTAATTTGGGCTTGGATGTTGGTATCATAGGGTAATCCTTCCCCGCAAACGCGGGGTGTGATAGAAAAGGCGATCGCCCTTAAGTTTTCGAGGCTAGGAGGGCGATCGTTTTTAGTGTACATAGATATCATATGTTGCATACGCATCAATGTCAAGTTAAAACATGGGATACGTTAGACTGCGGATTCGAGAACTAGCTGAGCAAAAGGGTTGGACACTAAAGCAAGTTGCGGATCGATCCGGAGTTAATTACAACACTGTCAGAAGCTACGTTCAGCGCGATGCTTTGAATACAGCCGATCTTTCTGCTGTTTACAAAATTGCCCGCGCCTTCGACGTGACAATGGAAGATTTGGTCGAGATTTTGGAAGATTGAGGGCGCACCAATGGGGCGAGTTCGACTAAAGATTCGAGAGTTGGCAGAAGAAAAGGGCTGGACGCTGCAAGACGTGGCAGATCGCCAAGAGGGTCAATTACAACACGGTTAAAGGGTACGCTAGACGCGATGATGGGATGAGTATGGTCGATCTGAGTGCCGTTCAGAAGATCGCCCTTGCTTTTGATGTCATGAGTCAACTACCCAGCATCAAGCGGAGTACCGCCGGAGATGTGGGCTTGTATCTGAGCTCCACCGCAATTGGGACAATCTTTGCAGAATCTCAGCTTTAGTTTCACGGCCCGACACATTAGGGGATGCTGACAAGCTCCCCGTACTCGTCCAGTCCTGCCGGACAAGCAACGTTCTCATGGCAATATTCCGCGCACCCACCAAATCAGCATGAAGCTCGTGTCCGCAACATTCACAGCGAAACAATAGCCCTTTTTTTGGTCTATTGCCTGCTGATGTGTGTCCGCACTTTGGACAGCTTTGCGAAGTATAATGAGCTGGGACTTGAGTAGCTAAAGAGCCGTTCAAATTAGCTTTGTAGTCAATATAGCCGTGCAATTCGGCAAACGACCATTTAGCTTTATTTCGATTAGCTCTTCGCTGTTTATTGCTAGCCTTTTTACCAGACTTGGACTTAATTCTCTCCCGAACTCCGGTTAGGTTTTCCAGTCCAATCAAAGTATTAGGTTTGGCAATATCCTTGCTAATTTGGTGGTTCACGTCAGCGATAAACCGTCTTTCTCTTCCCGACAAAGCAATTAGTCTGCGCTTTGCCGAACGAGTGTCTTTACGCTGAAGAGTTTGTCTAGCTTTATGATAGCGGTTGGCTTTATGTCTAGCTTCTGAACCTGAGTAGAAATTAGACTTGTTTTGTAAGTCTGTTTCTACGGCTAAGTAGCGCATCCCCACGTCAACGCCAGAAATTCTGGTTATTTTCAGTGGGTCGAGCTCAGGGGTTTCTACCTCAATACTTACCATCAAATAGTAAACCTTAGAGGAACGCTGATAGACAATTTTAGCTGCTCCAAACTTGGAACCCTTGGCAATCAAATCCAGATGCTTGTTGTAGCCATCATACGAAACTACTATTCTACCAGCTAGGGTAATAATACTCACCCTCTGCTCGGATTTGAACGAGTAGTCGCGCTGATAATTCAAGGTACAAGTTCGAGAAATATACTTAGGGGGCTGGTCTAGTCCTTTGTACCTTTTCTTGGTGTACCCTTTGGCAATAGCATCGTTAGATTGTTTTACCTTAGTCCAGAGTGTTTTGTAGGTTGCCGACACTTGTCTGGGTACATTGCAAGCCATCTGAGCGCCCAGCCCAAATCGAACACGCAATTCGTTGTAAACAGCCTTTTGCAACTTAGCGCCATTGCTGGTTTTGTTCGCATCAAAAGCAACTCGCGAAGTATGATTCAAGGCATCGCGATAAGCCAAGGTAGTCTGAGACACCAAACCTTTGTGCTCGGCATTCAGGTTTAGTTTTAGCTTGGCGGTGATTATTTGAGGCATCACTTTCACGAACGCTGAGAAAATTCTATCTCGTGAAGATGGCAAAAGCAAGTGGTGTAGCAAAAATTATTTGTTCGCTCATCGACCGCCCCTCACCTTCGGACACATAAAGTCATCGGTTTGGTTCGGGGCGGCTCTCCTGGCTCACGCAAATTCCTCCCGACGCTCACCTGGGTACAGGTAGAGCGCGGGACTCCTTTTGGTTTAGTTGAAGATTTGGTCGAGTTTTTGGAATAAGCTGTTCGACATCTAAACTGCATTAACTCGCGTTACCTTTATTTTTTATTTTTCGGTTCCATTTCATAATTAGTCCTCCTTCATTTAACAGTTTATGTAACAGTGCTTCTAGTTTTTCAATGGATTCAAATAATCTATTAGCAACATATTCCTTGGCGGAATGCCATACTAATTCAATTAAGTTATAGTCAGGGCTATACTTTGGCAAAAACTCTATGATTAGATTCGGCATCTCTGACGCTATTTTCTGCAAAGTCTCTGCTTTTTTATGAAAACTAGCGTTGTCCAAAATTATCACAAACTTACAGCCCTTATCTTTAAAGTCTTCTGCTAAATTTCCTTGCAATATCCACTCGGCTTTTAAATCTTCATAAAAAGTTTTCAGCACAGCATAAAAATTAGCAGAATTACCAGATGGAATAAAATCTACCCATCTTTTTTTGTCTGAGTATCTCACTCCACCCATAACATTAATACGACCTTTTCGTCGGTCTCCTCTTTTATTACTTCGAGTACCCTTTTTACACCAGTTTTTCCTTCTAATTACTCTTAAACTAAATCCACTTTCATCCCAAAACCATACCTGCAATAGGTTTGGAGATTCTTTTTCTATTCTTAAATACTCAGCTAATTTATCTTTAAATAAACCCCTTTCTACGGCATTTTGCTTATCCTTCAAGCTGTATTTAGCCCAAAGGTAAACATACTTTTTTGATTTTAAAATTCTCCTTACTTGGGTACTACTCAGCTCAATTCCCGTCTGCTCTCCTAGATATATTGCAAGTCTAGCTGTTGTCCATCTTCCGAACTCATAACCATATTTTTCAGGATCTACTTCAACTGTTTCTAAAAGTAAATTAATGTATTTCTCTGTAGCTTTTCGGTAATTACCCTTCATCCTGTTATCTTTAAAACTGTCTAAATTTTCATTCCTCACCATGAACGCTCCAATAGGCAACTTTTCTGAGAGAACATCCAATTAGTTCAGCAGTTTGAGCTTGTGTATTTCCGTTATTTAGTAATAAAAATATTAAAGCTCTTTGTCGAATATCTGGATGCACATGGTCTTTTAATGCTTGTTGCAGAGTTTCCTTTGTTTCTGAACTGAGGAAGTTTTTAGTAGGCATTGACTTTTTCGGAAAATTATCATATTCTACCATACAATATGCGTTTTAGATGCTGAACAGCTTAGTAAGGGCGATCGCGCTAATGGGATATGTTAGATTGCGGATTCGAGAACTAGCTGAGCAAAGAGGTTGGACGTTCAAAGAAGTTGCCGATCGCAAAGGAGTCAACTACAACACAGTAAAAAGCTACGGGAGGCGCGATGCTTTGAATACAGTCGATCTTTCTGCTGTCTACAAAATTGCCCGCGCCTTCGACGTGACAATGGAAGATTTGGTTGAGGTTTTGGAAGATTGAGGGCGAACCAATGGGGCGAGTTCGACTACAAATTCGAGAGTTGGCAGAAGAAAAGGGCGATCTCGCTAATGGGATACGTTGATTAATGCCGTACTTATCGCCGCAGTTTCTTTACTTGTTCGTAAACCATATAACTACCTTCTATAGCCGATCGCCCGCTATCCCCTAAAATAATTTCTACTCCCTCAATCCAAAATCGAAAATCCAAAATCTAAAATCGAAATGACTCATTCCACCGATATCGTCACCCTCGCCCGCTGGATGGCCGCCGACTTCAGCAACCAAGCCCAAGCCTTTGAAAACCCGCCCTTCTTCGCCCACATCCGCGTGTGCATGAGGCCTTTGCCCGTCGAAGTTCTGGATGGGCTCAGCTTGTACCTAGAACAAGCCTACGATATTGAACTGAATGTACCGTACCGAGTCCGAGTCTTAAAATTAATCCCGGTGGGCGATCGAATCGACATCGAAAATTATGCCATAGAAAACGAAGAACAATTCTACGGCGCTGCCCGCGACCCGCAACGGCTGCAAGAAATCAAAAAAGAACAACTGACACTACTTCCCGGCTGCACCTTTATTACGCAGTGGACGGGCAACAGCTTCAAAGGGTCTGTCGAACCAGGAAAAGGCTGCATGGTGGTCAGAAAGGGCAAAAAAACCTATCTAGACAGCGAATTCGAGATTGACCAAGACAAATTTATTAGCCACGATCGCGGACGTGACCCAGAAACCGACGCCCACGTCTGGGGAGCCCAGGCCGGCCCCTTTGAATTCACCCGCAGGGCCAGTTTCGCCGACGAAATTCCGGTTTAATCTAAAAAAACAGACTCCTTCCTAGGCGAACACGGTTGATTAAAGGTTCAGAATGCACCAATACCTGATACATTAACCCAGTATTGGCAAGCAAGATTCACCGTTGATTTATGAAAGTCCTGGTTATTGGTGGCGATGGCTATTGCGGTTGGGCAACCGCACTCTACCTTTCTAACAAGGGTTACGAAGTTGGCATCCTCGACAGCTTCGTGCGACGGCACTGGGATCTGGAACTGTGCAGCGACACCCTCACTCCCATCGCACCGATTCAGCAAAGACTCCAGCGATGGCAAGATTTAACGGGCAAGTCGATCGACTTGTTCGTCGGTGACATCACCAACTACGATTTTCTCAGCAAAAGCATGAGAAAATTTGCACCAGAGGCGATCGTCCATTTCGGCGAACAGCGTTCGGCACCTTTCTCAATGATCGATCGCGAACACGCAGTCCTCACTCAAGTCAATAACGTCGTCGGGACACTCAACCTGCTGTACGCCATCCGCGAAGACTTCCCCGACTGTCACCTAGTGAAATTGGGGACAATGGGCGAATACGGCACGCCGAATATTGACATTGAAGAAGGCTACATTACGATCGAACACAACGGCCGCAAGGATACACTACCCTATCCCAAACAACCAGGCAGTTTCTACCACCTGTCAAAAGTCCACGACTCCCACAACATCCATTTTGCTTGCAAAATCTGGGGTTTAAGAGCCACCGACTTAAATCAGGGCGTCGTCTACGGCGTGCTCACAGATGAAACAGGCATGGACGAACTGTTGATCAACCGTTTGGACTACGACGGAGTATTCGGTACAGCCTTGAACAGATTTTGCATCCAAGCTGCGATCGGTCATCCTTTGACGGTTTACGGCACTGGCGGACAAACCCGCAGCTTCTTAGACATTCGGGATACCGTGCGGTGCGTGGAATTGGCGATCGCCAACCCTGCCGAAGCCGGACAATTCCGTGTCTTCAACCAATTCACCGAACAATTCAGCGTCGGCGACTTAGCCTCCTTGGTGCAAAAAGCAGGGATGGCTATGGGATTAAAAGTAGAAATCAACCACCTCGAAAATCCCAGAGTCGAGAAAGAAGAACATTATTTCAATGCCAAAAACACCAATTTGCTAGACCTCGGTTTGCAACCGCACTATCTCTCAGATTCCCTGCTCGATTCTCTGCTGAATTTTGCTACAAAATATCAGCACCGTGTCGATAAAAACCAAATTTTGCCGAAGGTTTCTTGGAAGTAAGTTCGGGCCTCTATCTGCGGGGAAAGAGCTTTTTAACGAACCGCGAAGGCGCGAAGGGCGCGAAGTAAGAGAAAAGAAGGGAAGAGAGGAGAAGGGTTCGCAAGTTCTGAATGGATTTGGCTGTATATTACGATAATCTATCTTTTTTATCTCTTTCTCTGTGTCCTCTGTGTCCTCTGCGGTTAATTAAAAAATTCCATAACGAAGCCCCATTTGCCTCTGGAACAGAAATATTAATTGCCAGAACAGCAAAGGAAATTCACAGAATTAATTGCTTTGCCGAAGGTGTGGGATTGCTTTGAGGCGGGATAATTGTAGGGATAGGAATTCACGGAGTTTGTATGTTGCCCCCAGAAACATCACGAGAGTAATTAGTTGTGGTGAAGCTGCTAACAGAGCCCTACTTAAACCAGGCAAGTAAATGGCCGAAAACAGGTCGTCACATTCTGGCACAATTTGATGAACATACGGTCGTAGTGTACCAAGCCTACCGTCCGGCGATCGGTCATTTTGCCGCGGAAAATGGTTATTTCGGCGGGGAATTCAGCCTGAATCGTATGAGTTGGATTAAGCCAAATTTTCTATGGATGATGTATCGATCGGAATGGGGAACAAAACCCGGACAAGAAGTAATTCTGGCTATTTGGCTGAAGCGCTCGGCTTTTGACGAAATTTTAGCATCTGCTGTCCATTCTAATTTCGTTCCAGCAGTGTATGGAAGCGAAAAAGAATGGCAACAAGCTGTTAAAAATTCGGCTGTACGGCTGCAATGGGACCCGGACCATCACCCAAATGGATCGAAAATGGATCGGCGGGCAATTCAACTCGGTTTGCGCGGCAGTGTTTTAGCTCGTTACGCGCGAGAATGGATTGTTAAAATCGAGGATATTTCCCAATTCGTACAGCAACAGCGTCAATATAATGGAGGCGATAGCACGCAATTACTGACTCCCTGCGAGGCAGTGTATCCTGTCATCGACCCCGACATCTTCCAGAGGCTAGGATTATCATCGGTTTCCTAAACAATTTATTATGAGAATCGCTCTTTTCACTGAAACTTTCCTGCCGAAAATAGACGGCATTGTCACTAGACTGATTCACACTGTAGATCACTTGCAGCGCGCGGGCGAACAAGTTCTGATATTTTCTCCAGATTACGGGATTAAAGAATACAAAGGCGCACGAGTTTACGGTGTGGAGGGTTTGCCTTTGCCGATGTACCCGGAATTGAAAATGGCACTTCCTTCTCCGGCTGTCGGTCGCCAATTAGAGCAGTTTAAACCTGATATTATTCATGTTGTCAATCCCGCTATTTTGGGATTGGGCGGTATATATTACGGGAAAAAGTTCAACATTCCGATTTTGGCTTCTTATCACACGCATTTGCCCAAATATTTGCACCACTACGGTTTTGGAGTCCTCGAACCTTTATTGTGGGAATTGCTCAAAGGTGCTCACAACCAAGCAGAACTGAATTTATGTACTTCTACAGCAATGGTAGAAGAATTGAGAACCCACGGCATTGAGCGGGTAGATTTGTGGCAGCGGGGTGTAGATACTGAAATGTTTGTCCCGGAATTGGCAAGTCGAGAAATGCGATCGCGCCTTTCTGCAAATAACCCAGACAGCCCCCTGCTGCTGTACGTCGGCCGCCTCGGTGCAGAAAAAGAAATCGAACGCATCAAACCAGTCCTCGCAGCGATTCCCGATGCCCGCCTCGCCTTAGTGGGAGACGGCCCGCATCGGCAAACCCTGGAACAATATTTTGCCGGTACACCCACCAATTTTGTCGGCTACCTCAAGGGGCAAGAACTCGCCAGAGCTTACGCATCCGCCGACGCCTTCATTTTTCCCTCCCGCACCGAAACCCTGGGCTTAGTGCTCCTAGAAGCAATGGCTGCGGGGACGCCTGTAGTGGCGGCGCGCAGCGGCGGAATTCCCGATATCGTCACCGACGGTGTTAACGGATATTTATTTGACCCCGCCGACGAAGAAGGAGCACTCGCCGCCACTAAGCGTCTGTTTGCGAATCCCGAAGAACGGGAAACCCTGCGCCACAACGCTCGCCGAGAAGCCGAACGCTGGGGTTGGGCCGCCGCCGCCGCACAACTGCAGCGGTACTATCAATCAGTGGTGTTTGCCGAGTCTATGCCCAGAGCGGCCTAAATGTCAGGATCTGTAGCACCTTTAAACATCGCCGCCAGCTTAGCTTGGCTGTTCGATCGTCAGTTGGTATTGAATAGGGATGTTTTCAAAGACCGATCGAACTTTTTTGCTGCATAAATTACCGTCGTTATCCTGCTGTTTTCGTATAGTAAACGAATTCTTGTAAACTCTTAGAAGATAGCGGTAGACATTGGTAAGCTGTTAGTCATTTAAATTTATTGCCTCAACCCCTTGCAGTATGGGGTCTGGCCCACAAATAGTGCAGTTTGAATGTCGAACAGCTTAGTATGTAATAGGATAGGCTACCGTTTAAAACCAGCGCCGAAGCATCGGACTAAGCGAAAAAGTTTCGTAGTAAGCGTAACGGATCAGCCCCCAAAAGCGTAACGCATTGAATAGCGCTTTCAATATTTTGTTGAAAGCTTTGAGAGATACCTCCCTATTAGGGATCGCTAAAAGCGATGCCTGATCTGCCATACACAGTATATCGAGGCGCAATCCTGGATTTACCGGGTTAAATGTATCTGTTGCGTTTACCATTAAACTATGAGTAAGCTCTGTAGGAATGCCTTGCGCGCTGCTTTCATAGCGCCCTTTACCTGACCGGATACGGTCGCCGAGTGCGCTAAAACTGTCACACCGCGCGCTGGGGCCGAGCACAGAGCGTCAAATCCACACTGCACTCTCGATCGAACTAAAGCCTGTCACCTAATTTTCAGGCCTTCTGTTTTGCGAACTCAAGTTCAGCTTGAATTGACGAACCCTCATCAGTAAGCTGTCGCGCCTTTTAATTGCATATTCAGGGCGGGCGGGACGCCCAACCCCTACTCCCCACAAGAGTTAGATTGTTTTTTGACAGACAATTTAAATGCCGCAACAGCTTATCGAGGTTGGAAAAAAGATCGATCGAGCATACATAACAAGCAAACTGAAGTTGCGTGCGCCACTTTTGAACTCACGATTCATCAAAACGACAAGCGAGTGCCGATGCGCTGGCAAACAAATTCAAGAGTTTGCACCGCCGCCGAATCTAGCGCCGATCGACCTGCGGTCAGTCTACCCCTCTGAGCAAGCAGTTAATCATGACATTCTCCAATACTGGTAGCGTTCTGGCTACACTGACTCAAGTCAATTTTATGGGGGCATTGACCTCCCGTGTTAAGAGCCTGCCAGTTCCTGAATTAGTGTGCCTGCTGGACTTTATCACGGCTGAATTTCAGCAATTTATCCGGGCGATGGACCTGATTAACAATGAAGCACTCGAAAGTCTCTTAGAGCAACTTTTAGATGCCTTCACTGTCAAAATTGGTCAAATTTTGCAAGCAGACCGGACAACTATTTTTTTGGTTGACTCCAACAAAAATCAACTGTGGCACAAAACAGCCGATCCACTTACGGGCGAAGATGTAGAAGTTCGCTTGCCTATGGATGCAGGCATTTTAGGCTACGTAGCAACAACCGGAAAATCGATAAATGTCGCCGAAGCTCGATCGCACGAGTATTTTAATACCGAAGTAGACGAACCACCGGGCTACCAGATCGAGACCATGCTGTGTATGCCGATTTTTAGCAGCAAGAGCCAACAGGAACCCGTGGCGGTGGTCAGACTGTTAAATAAAGCTGGCAAAGTCTCCTTTAGCGAGGAAGACGAACAGCAGTTCCAGGCTTTTGCAGATTCGATCGGGATTATTCTCGAAAGCTGTCAGTCTTTCTACGTCGTGGCCCGCAACCAGCGAGGGGTTGCCGCACTTTTGAGAGCGACCACGACTTTGGGTCAAAGTCTTGACTTGGAAACCACTTTGCGCTCTGTCATGGATCAAGCTCGCGACTTGATGCAGGCCGATCGCAGCACGCTATTTTTGTTAAATCGGGAAACCAACGAACTTTGGACAAAATTAGCTAAGGCTGACGGCACAACGATGATGGAAGTCCGCCTTCCTGCGAATAGGGGAATTGCTGGCTACGTGGCTTCGACTGGTCAACCTCTAAATATTACAGATGCTTACGACGATCCCCGCTTTGATCCCTCTACAGACCAGCAAACGGGATACCGCACTCGGACTGTCTTGTGTATGCCGGTGCATAACGCTAAAGGTGAGCTGATCGGGGTAACTCAGCTAATTAATAAGAACCAAGGTACTTTCACCCCTTCCGACGAAGAGTTTTTGCGAGCGTTTAATTCCCAAGCAGGAATGGCGTTGCAAAATTCTCAACTGTTTCAGAACGTGATGGTGGAAAAGCAGTATCAGAAAGATATGCTGCAAAGTCTTTCTGATGCAGTGATTTCCACTGATTTGAAGGGGCGAGTGGTGACTATCAACGAAGCAGCCCTAGAATTGTTGGGCTGTCCGGTAAATCAAGCTAAAAGCAAACCAAATCCCCAGATTTGGGAAGATAAACTGGTGAATCGCTATGTTTGGGAAGTTGTGCCGATCGAAAATTTGCAATTTCGACTCGAAGACAGTCTCAACAATGCTGCCAGACATTACGTTCCCGAACAAAGTTTAACTGTGGGACTGTTGGTAGAAAAAACGCTCAATTCTCAACAAAAAGAAGAAGAAGAAGAAGAAGAAGAAGAAGAAAGTTATATTTTGGCCGTGCCCGATCGCACTGATCCTAATTTATATTACGCTTGGGGCGAAAACCGCGCGTGGACTGAGGAAGTAGCGCTGGCAGAATTAGCTAATGCCCAATCTCTATTTGCGCTGCGAAATTCTGCCCTGTATCACCCTTATTGTCCGCTGCCCATCCCCGCCGCTCGAATAAAAGTAATTGAACGTAGTTTGAATTTGACTGTCAACCCGCTGCTCAATCCAGAGGGCGGCGTGCGTGGCGGTTTAGTGGTACTCGAAGACATCAGCCACGAAAAGCGGATGAAAAATACGATGTACCGCTACCTGACTCCTGGAGTCGTAGATAAAGTGATGGCCTTGGGTGAAGGCGCCCTGATGGTGGGCGAACGCAAAGAAGTCACTATTTTATTTTCCGACATTCGCGGCTATACCACGCTGACCGAAAATTTGGGAGCGTCCGATGTGGTATCCCTGCTGAACGAATATTTTGAGACGATGGTGGAGGCCGTTTTCCACTACGAAGGCACTTTAGACAAGTTTATCGGCGATGCTTTAATGGCGGTTTTCGGCGCGCCCCTGCCGCTGAATCCTCCGGAAAGTCACGGTTGGATGGCGGTTCAGTCGGCTTTAGATATGCGCCGCCGTTTGAAAGAGTTTAATGATTCTCGCCCCGGTGCAGATCCGTTTCGCTTCGGAATTGGGATTAGTTCGGGAGAGGTGGTTTCGGGAAATATTGGTTCCCAAAAGCGGATGGATTACACGGTAATCGGGGATGCGGTGAATTTGAGTTCGCGCTTGGAACAGCTTACAAAGGAGTACGGCTGCGATATAATTTTGAGCGAATTTACATACAGTTTGTGTCGCGAAGGGATTTGGGTGCGAGAGTTGGACAAGGTGCGGGTTAAGGGAAAAAATCAGCCGGTGGGTATTTACGAGTTGCTGCAAAATAGTTCTGAACCCATTGATGGGGAAACCGTTCGGTTTTTGGAACTTTACAGCAACGGTCGGGATGCTTATATTGCTAGAAATTTTCACAAAGCTATTAATTGTTTTGAAGCGGCTTTAG
This sequence comes from Microcoleus sp. T2B6, assembly GCF_036700475.1. Taxonomy (NCBI): domain Bacteria; kingdom Bacillati; phylum Cyanobacteriota; class Cyanophyceae; order Oscillatoriales; family Microcoleaceae; genus Microcoleus; species Microcoleus sp. T2B6. The sequence continues at coordinate 32,475 of NZ_JAUBOZ010000067.1, forward strand.
CTATGCGACCGAACGATCGACCTGTGGAAGTTCACCTCGACCGATCCCTAAGCTATTTGGAAGTACCCCCGCCCGATGATTGGGACGGCGTGCATACTATGACAACCAAGTAGTAGATTATATTACATCCGAGTGCTCAAAAGTAAAAAGATTTGATAAACTTTTGATATATTCCTTATGACAGAGTTAAGAAGTGGAAAAATGTGAAAACATAAATCGGATGCCATATTAAAGTTAGTATTTATTTCCAGGCTAACAATTAAATGAGTTATTTATCTGTTCCGAATGCCACAAAAGCCGATCGGATTCTGGTGGTAGACGACGCACCAGATAATGTTTTGTTGGTTCAGACAATCCTAGAAGAAGAAGGTTACGAAATTAGCACCGCCGAAAACGGCTTTTCTGCCTTGAGTCAAATTGACAAGTCAGCCCCGGATTTGGTACTGCTAGACGTGATGATGCCGGGAATGGATGGTTACGAAGTCACTAAACGAATCCGAGACAATAAGGAATTGCCCTTTATGCCGATTTTGCTGATCACTGCTCACGACAGTGCCAGCGTAGTGCAGGGATTGGACATGGGAGCAGACGATTTCATCCGCAAACCAGTCGAAATGGACGAACTGCTGGCGAGGGTACGATCGCTCCTGCGGCTAAAACACAGCGTAGACGAGCGCAATTCGATCGCCCTCCAGCGCGAAGATTTTGTCTCCAGACTCGCTCACGACTTGCGGACGCCCCTCGTAGCAGCCGATCGAATGCTAAGTTTAATGCAGCAGGGAGCTTTGGGAGAAATTTCGCTTCCCATGCGCGACGCTTTCGGGACGATGGTTCGCAGCAACAAAAACCTGATCGCGATGGTAAATATGCTGCTGGAAGTCTACCGCTACGAAGCAGGCCGCAAATCCCTAAGTTTCGCTCCAGTGGACTTGCGCCAGCTTATTACTGAGGTAGCTGAAGAACTAGCTCCGCTAGCGGATGCTAAAGGTTTGTCGATAAATTTAGACTTGACAGAAAGTGCAGAAAGTGCACCGATTGCGAAGTATCCGGGCGATCGTCTGGAACTGCACCGCTTGCTAACAAATCTCATCGGAAATGCGATTAAATTCACCGACAATGGCTCAATAGATGTCAGCTTAAAAGCTGCCAATTCACCTGCTTATACGAGCTTCAAAAACCAACCGCTGGCATGGGTAATCATAGAAATCAAAGACACCGGCGCCGGCATTTCTCCCACCGAACAAGCAAAGTTATTTGAAAGGTTTAGCTCGGGAACTCACAAGAAATCCAGCACAGGTTTGGGGCTACACCTGTGCCGCCAAATAGTCGAAGCTCACCGCGGCACGATCGAGGTAGAATCAGAGTTGGGCAAAGGCAGTTTGTTTACTATTCGCTTGCCTTGTTAGAACAGTATAATTTACCCTAACTTTGGGGTGCGAAAGGCGCACATTAGTACAGATAAACTGTAATTCTAGGGTGTTCCGTGCGTACCTAATCGAATTAGGGTTAATTTACCATATGTCCTATAATTACTTGGCAACCGAATTTATGGCAATATGTCTAACTGTCCAGTGTGCGGTGCTGAATACAGAGAAGAAAAAGCAGAGTTTTGCTCGATTTGCGGCTGGGATGTGACTCCCTACCCGCAACGTGCTAAGCCTTCCAAAACTTATTTAAAAAAAGAACAAGTTAGATTGCAGTGGGCCAAACAAATGTGGGAATTGACCCGCACTCAACAAAATTGGTCAGCTAAATTTGATGAGTTGCATGGGGAATTGCAGCAAGGTGCGATCGCCCGCACGTACCTGCAATCTCAGTTAGAATGGGTTCTGTACCGCCTCGAACAACTAAACCCCGAATTGATTGTCAGCACTCTACTGCGACTAGAAGACAAAATCGGCGGTATACCTGCCACAACTCCGGCTATTTCCGAAGTGGGGATGGACTACCGCCAACTGACAAAGCTATTAGAAACTGGAAAATGGCGCAAAGCTGATGAACACACTTGGGAAATCTTGCTGCAAATCGCTGTCAGGGAAGACGAAGGCTGGCTGAGTGCAGCCGATATTGACAGTTTTCCTCCTACAGACCTTCGCACGATCGACAAACTTTGGCAACAATACAGCAGCGGGCGGTTCGGGTTGAGCGTGCAGCAGCAGATTTGGGAAAGTACCGAGGCAAATTATACTGAATTTTGCGATCGCGTCGGCTGGCGAGTCAAGGAAAATTGGAAATATTACAGCGAGCTCTCCTTCAACGAAGATGCTCCCCTGGGACATCTCCCCGTCACCGCATGGAGACAGCGCGCCTGTTACGGTGCTGGTAAACTCACCGCAGCAGAAAACTTTGCCCGCATCGCTGCGAAACTCGCAACTGGCGATCGGTAATCATCAAAAAAAAATCAAAATCGACATTAACTGCTATAATCAAAACGGTTTAGCAACTGGGGCTGTGGCTCAGATGGATAGAGCAAGCGCCTCCTGAAGAATCGGGCACCCTGCGAGGAAACTCTAGGAGTGAATGTGGTCAAATTTGGTGAAACCTAAAGAGTTCGTGGGTTCCTATGACTCTAAGGCAATACCAAGCCAAGCCTGAGTTCAGGGCGATTAAACAATCGCCTATATTGAAATCAGGAAGGTTTAGAGACTAGACGGTCACCACCTAAAAGCTGCAAGCATATGGTGAAGGTATAGTCCAGAGAGTGGGGAAACTCACACAAATCTGAAGCGCTAGGCCGCCGGTTCGAACCCGGCCAGTCCCGTTAAAAACCAAGAAAAATTAACAGCAGGAGGGGTAAGCCTAAGTTTTGCCCCTCTTTTTTGCATATCCGCTAACGAATTCGCCCACAGACGAATACTTGGTTGAACACGAGGACTTACGCAGAACCTCTATAGAATCCATCGGAAATCTAAAATCTGAAATCTCAAATCTAAAATCACCTGTTTCAGCCCACCACAAGCGTAGAGTCAATCTAAAATCTAAAATCTAAAATCTAAAATCTATGATCCCCCGACCCTTTTTTAATTTTTAATTTTTAATTCCTGTTAGTGGGCTATACGTGCGGTATTTTTTGCTATGGTTCCTTTGTGAGTTACATAAAATTTTTATAGGTTTAGATGTGGTTAAGAATCAATTCAAACACGCGGCGTTACCAGCCTTTGAATACTTCACGCAGTTTTTGGTTCCTAGTAGGGCTTTTGATGGCGTTTTGGTTTGGCTACCAGCAGCTTAAGAGCGAATTTCAGAGACCCCAAGCTGTGTTAGTTCTAGGTGGGGCTATTGAGCGAGAGGTGTTTGCCGCCAAATTTGCTCTGGATCACCCTGAATTGCCGATTTGGGTGTCGTCTGGCAGCAATCCTGAGTTCGCGGAATGGGTGTTTTCAGAAGCCGGAATTGAGTCCGATCGCGTGCACTTAGACTACAGAGCAGTGGATACGGTAACAAATTTTACTACGCTGGTAGATGAATTGAAAGCTAGAGGGATTGAGAGCGTGTATCTGATCACTTCAGACGATCATATGCGGCGAGCTCAGATTATCGGCGAAATCGTGCTCGGCAGTCGAGGCATTAGTTTTAAGCCTGTGGCAGTTCCGTCTGGGCGAACCCCCGAACCGGTGGAAAAAGCTGTTCGCGACGGCGCTAGGGCTATTCTTTGGCTGACAACCGGTTATACAGGTGCTAACTTCAGCCAAGCCAGAATGGAATAAACAAAGGAAAGCATTGAGCAAGTTTTAAATTTTTTCCCATTCCCTCTGCTTTTAAAACTTCTCTCCTCTAGCGATTTAACAAACCGCGAAGACGCTGATGACAAATTCGTAAAAGAAGAGAAGGAGTAGTTTAAAATTAATAGATGAACTTCAAAAGCTAAAGTTAATGACTGAGCAAATTCTGCCGCAAGTTCTGGATAAAATTTTGAGTGACAGCAAAACGCCGGATGCTGTTTTTTCGGCTTTGGTGCCGGCTTTAGGCGAGGTGTTAAATTGCGATCGGGTTTTTCTCTACCTCCGCAATCCTAAAACGCAAATGGGCAGAGTACCTTACTGCTGGCGTCGCAACTCCAACATTCCAGAGGTTTGGGACGCAGAATGGAAAAAAGAACCAGAATCTTTAGGGGAAGAAGACCCTTTGTTTGCAGCCGCTTTGCGAACTGAACCTTCGATTTTTGTTGAGGATGTTGAAACAGCAAATCCTGAAGTTGTTAACAAAGATTTTGAGGCAAAAGAGTTCGGACATCGAGCTTTGATTCACGCTCACCTTTGTGCTGACGGCTTATTGTGGGGGGTTTTGCAGCCTTGTATGTTCGATCGCCCCAGAGTTTGGACTGACTTCGATCGCCAAGTTATCGCAGCAGTTACAGAAAAAATTTCGCCTTTAGCTGTCGCTTATGTCACCGCCTCAGCATCAAAAGATGAGCGATAAAAATCAATAATTTACCTGTAGGGATCGCGTGGGCAATGAATGAATGTCAACTTAAGACTAAAACCCGGTCTCGATCGGGGTTTTAGCCGAATCTCAATGCCCTTCCAGGCAGACGAAAGACCGTTTCCGGTTCCCCCCTGTTTAAGTTAGGGGGGATCGATGCGCTAATTTTCACACAAAAGTCTGGTACTAAATTTGAGCTGATTGTTCTCACCAATGGTGAGGTGTGCATCGCCCTAGGGATAGACTTGGTGCACAATTCTTGTTTAAAAAACGCCCCAATTTTGAATGCCCCGACCACTGAAAATCCCTTGAGCCCGACTAATATCATCCTCAGCGCCATCTACTACCACCAAATAATCGCCGGCCCGCAGGCGATCCGTGTAAATTCTCGCTGTTTCTTCGGGAATTCCCAAGTCAGTCAAGGCTTTCACCACTCCACCGAAATTCGCAGCCGCGACGCCAGTGCTTGCTACGGTAGCCACCAGTGAGGCGCCGAAAGTCCCCGCTGCAATCATCGGCCCGATTCCGGGAATAGCTAAACTTCCGAGACCAACTAGGAAGCTGGCTAAAGCACTATTTGTCAGAGTTTCTCCAACCACTGCTGATCCTGTGTCTAGATTTTTCTCGCCCACCTGAGTGCTAGTTTGAGTATCGCCTACAGACTCACCTGCATCCCTAGCAACAACCGAAACTTTATCCATTGGAAACCCGGAAGATTTCAATTCTGCCAGAGCTTGCTCGGCATCTTCGCGGTTAGAAAACAATCCCAACGCGCGGGTTTGATTGCTTGTTACCATATCTTTCTTCTTATCCCCTGTCAAATTAAACTCAAATTCAAGCCTAATTATTGCGCTTGTTTTTCAATCACGTATATTGATATTTTTCGATGTTTATCTTCAGCATTCATCTATCTGTAGATATAACCTGAAAAACAGCAACAAAAGTTATAAAATCAGCGACCCAAATCGTGCATGGCATTAATCTCGATCGCACATCTTTGAGTCAGCGCTTGCAACTCCTCGCGATCCGAGGAACCGGGCGCTTCAATTAGCTTGCCAATTCGCACCGTCAGCGGCACCGGACGCGGCATTCCCGAACCTTTCGACGAAATCGCGTGAGTTCCCCACAAACTAACAGGCAACAGCGGCGCTTTTGCCTTAGCAGCTATCAGCGCAGCACCTAATTTAGGTTCAGTAATTCTGCCGTCTGGCGTGCGAGTTCCCTGCAAAAATACACCCGTCGCCCAGCCATTTTCCAAAGAGTTGATAGCCGATCGAATTGCACTGCGGTCGGCACTTTCGCGTTTCACAGGATAAGCACCGTAAAGCGTAATTGCCTGCTTCAAAATAGGAACTTTAAATAACTCTTCCTTTGCCATAAATGCGACGGGCCGCCTCATGCAATTCGACAAAATCGGCGGGTCAAAATCGCTGGCGTGATTGCTGACTACCACCAGTGGCCCTTCTGTCGGAACATTTTCTGCACCGTAGATGCGGCCCCGAAAGTACAGGTGCAGCATCGGGCTGACAATTGACCATTTGAATAAATAGTAGAGAAGTAAACTTTCGACTGGTTCGCGACTTTTGCTCACAGAAAAACCTTAAATTTTAAATTACATCGAATATTAGCCTATCAGATCGAGTCCGTTTGAGATTATTCGGCGGTTGAAACCGCTTCTTGTCAAACGAAGTCCGCCTGCGCGGACTGAAGAATATAGTCCGCGCAGGCGGACTTTGCTTGTGTAGCGCCAGAATTTATTCTGGCGGACTATTTGCTTGTGTAGCGCCAGAATTTATTCTGGTGAATTCCTGAATTTCAAAACTTTGCAAAGGCTCAATTTCCAGCCAGCATAGCTTTCTGTCCTTCCGAAGAAGTCGCGTAGCCCAAGAAATCCTTAACTGCTTGGCTAGGAGGATTTTTGTAGGCGTAGTACAACTGGCGTTTGTAAGGATAGTTACCCGCATCCGGCGTCGCACCGTTAACGGGAACAACGCGCACCGTTCTCTGATTGGCTACTTGAGCGAAAGTCGCATAGCCAATGCCGTTGTTGCCTAAAGCTTGCAGCAGGGGAGTTGTAGCATCTCGATCGAGCGTGGTAATATTTGCCGTCGTACCAAACTTGCCACCTCCGAGCACTTGTTCTTTAAACGTTTGGTGAGTGCCACTAACTGCCGGTCTGTTAATTACTTTAATCTGGCCTGCCGGGCCGCCGACTTTCGACCAGTCTTGAACATTTCCCTTGAAGATATCTTGAACTTGAGCGGAGGTTAAACCTGCTTTGAAGGGGTTGTTAATGCCGACTACAGGGGCGATCGTATCTAGGGCAACGGGCACAGCAGCCAAACCCTGACCTTGTTCTTGAGCCGTCAAAGGTCGCGATACCGCTGCAATATCGGCTGTTCCCGCCGCCAAATCCTGAATTCCTTTTTCAGAACCGTTCGCTTTGGTATCGACTCTCGTGCCGGAAAATTTGCCTTGAAAGCCGTTCTTGAGGTTCTGATTGATTGTCACCATGCTGGTGGAACCGTCGATTCTCACCGCCGTACCCGCAGGAACAGAAGCTGGAAGCGCAAAGGAACTAGCTGCAACAGGCGAAGCGCCGCCAACTACGGGTGCGACGGGAAGTGGGACGCCATCGCCTGCAGGTGTGGGAGTGGGGGGATTGTTACTAACATCTTGCGATGCTGGTTTGTTGAGAAAAAAGAACCAACCGCCACCGGCTAGCAAGAGAAATAACAGGATAAAAACTATGGGGGGAGGCCCGCTCTTAGCCATAAAATTGTCCTTAGCTGGGAAGTTCTTTGTTGTTGGAGTCGTCTAACATTTGTAGCCTGCGATTAACTTCATCGTCTAAGGTCATATTGTCTAATTCTGCCTGAAGTCTTTCTTGGGGATTCTCAGAGAGTTCTGCTAAAGCTTGCTGTTGGAGGTGGCGGCCGTGGACGGCGTTTTTGGCTTGCTCAAATTGCGATCGAGCTGAATCTATACTGAGGTCGTTGTTGACTTTGGATATGGCTCCGAGGGCTTCGTTAATCTCGGCCATATCTTTCATATTTTGCATATCGGTTTTGTAGGCTTCCAGCTTCATCCGTTCTCGATTTAGCTTGTCTTTGGAAGCGTTGACGTATTGTTCGGCTTGTTTTACTTGGGATTCTAATTGCGGCAGGATTTGTTCTGTCTGAATTACCTTCGCCATTGCCAAGCGGGCTGCTTCTTCGTTGCCGTTGCGCTGGGCTGTGATGGCTTGGCGCTCTACGGTTTGCATTTCCCTAACTTTTTCTTCATATTTAGTTTTGGCGCGCTGGTAGGCTGCAACTTGGGTGGAGACTGCTACTGCTAGCTTTTGCACTGATTCTTGCATCGATCGCAGTGACTCTTCGGCTACCGCCACCGACACCTGGCCGCCGGATTCCACGGGCAGTCCCCACATCCAGTTCCACGCACCTACTATGGTTCTGCCTGCCTTGTCGCCCATCAACCAGTAAAGGACTTTTTTCATATAAACATCCAGATAAGCTTGGTTTTTACGCCTAGTCTACATCAGGATTTGGCGATCGCCCCGTCAGGTCGATCGATTTCTCGATTTTTGATTAACTAACAGCCGGGAAGTCCCTCGGTATATTTAGAGGGGACGCATCTGAGCGCTGCGCGAAGTACCCCGAATAAATTACGCCCGCGTGATGGAAAGAAGCGTCGGATGTCGCGGACGGAAGCCGACAACTAGATTTTGCGAAAACCTTAACTTTTAAAATACGTTCTAAATATTGTAGTAGGAAAATGGTATATTAAAGTAGGTCGAAAAAAGAAGTTTTTTATGCAACTCACATATAAGTACCGCCTCAAGCCAACCAAGCCCCAACTAGCAACAATTGCTACTCATCTAGAACTCTGTCGTAGGCAGTACAACTACCGTCTGGGCGAAAGATTTAGGTGGTGGGAGTCCACGAGAACACCTATCAACGCCTGTCCTTTAATTGTTTCTATAGTCCCGATTGAGGAAATTTATCAAGATATCCCCTTAACTAGGGTGCAAACTAGGGACGGCAGAAAAAAGGATGAGTCAGGCAATCCTTTGACCAGGAAAGGTGACGTTTTCTCGAACATTGAAGGCGGATATGTACAGTGGCAAACCATACAATTGGCTGACCTAAAAAACACAAAAAAGCTATTTCCTGATTACAAAGTGTTAGATTCTCAGGTTTTGCAAGATGTCGTCAACAGAGTGGAAACTTCTTTCTCAAACTTTACCACGCCCGACAAAAATGGCAATCGTAGAGGTAAGCCCAGATTCAAAGGGCTTCATTACTACAAATCTTTCACTTATCCTCAACTAGACAATCTTGATATTGTTAAGGACGAGCCAGATAGAATTTGTATTAGCCTCGCAAAAATAGGTAAGCGTGCCTATGGTTTTCCATCGTCCAATACCAACAGGATTCAAGGTTAAGACGGGTACAGTTATCAGAGAAGCGGATGGGTGGTATATTTCCTTGACGCTAGAAGATAAAACAGTTCCCGTAACGGTTGCAGAAATTCAGCCGACGGTCGAAAATACTATTGGTATCGATCTGGGGATCACTAATTACGCTGATCTTTCTAATGGTGAAAGAGTTGAGAATCCTAGATTCTTGAGGAAGTCGACCCAGAAATTAGCAAGGCTTCAAGCGAAGTTAGCTAATAGAGTTAAAGGTTCCAAGCCTTGGAAAATCATCAAGGACAAGATTTCCCAACTCCATCAGTTCGTAGCTAGAGCTAGATTAGATTTTCAGTTTAAAACTGCACATGAGCTATTCGGTAAATGTGATGTTTTAGTTGTTGAAGATTTGAGTGTCAAAAATTTAACTAGACGTGCCCGGCCCAAGACTGATGTTGAAAATGGTAATTTGGTTTATTTGCCGAACGGTCAGTCAGCTAAAAGTGGCTTGAATAAATCCATGCTTGATGCGGCTCATGGGCAATTCGCCAGCGTCCTAAAATATGTCGCCTGGAAATTGGGTAAAAGCATTTTGTTTGTCGATCCAAGAGGAACTTCTCAACATTGCTGGAATTGCCTCAACAAAGTACCGAAAGAATTATCGGAGCGGTGGCATTCTTGTCAATGCGGAGAATTTTTGGATCGAGATAAAAACTCAGCTAAGCTTATAAAGAGAATTGGTCTAAGTTACGAAAGTGGCGGGGGAACTCCGTCACTCAAAAAAGCCTTTGAAAAAAAGGAAAAAGAAGCCTGCGGTCTAAC
>NZ_JAUBOZ010000068.1:0-40769 GCF_036700475.1 Microcoleus sp. T2B6
TTTTCGGTATTAGCAACGGGCAAGATGCCCGTTCCACACAACATTGAAACTTTAGTGGAACAGGCATCTTGCCTGTTCAATTTTTCGGTATTAGCAACGGGCAAGATGCCCGTTCCACACAACATTGAAACTTTAGTGGAACAGGCATCTTGCCTGTTATGGAGAATGAAGCCAGCCAAAAACATTAAACTTTTCCCGTGCGAAAAACTCTACCAATAACCTCTTCAATGGGCGGATCGGTAACAGTCAAATCTATCACATCCAAGTCCGCCAAAATCTTCGCCACGCTCACCGTCAGCTCTTCCCTTTTCACCAAAAAACGCACCGATTGTCCCTCAATAGATTCTACCTCCCCGTAAGCAAAAGCACTATCTTTGGCCAGCGGCTTAGCTAATTTTACCTGAACTTCCCGATAAGGTGCAAACCTGTCGAGCAATCCGTCTAAACTGCCATCATAAACTAATTGCCCTTCATGGATTAACAAAACGCGCTTGCACAAAGCAGTAATGTCAGCCATGTAGTGGCTCGTCAACAGCACTGTTGCTTGATAGCGCTCGTTATATTCTCGCAGAAAATGCCTGACGCTAAACTGTGCGTTTATATCCAAACCTAAAGTCGGTTCATCTAAAAATAATACCTCTGGCTGGTGCATTAGTGCGGCCATCAATTCCGCTTTCATGCGTTCGCCTAAAGACAGCTTTCGCACCGCCTGATTTAACTTGCCTTCTAGTGACAGCATTTCGGTCAGTTCTCCGACGCGCCGCCGATAATCTGTATCGGGAATGCCGTAGACAGCGGCATTAATTCGGAGAGAGTCAAGCACAGGTAAATCCCAAATTAACTGCTGTTTCTGCCCCATCACTAAGGTGATTTTTTGCAGAAAATCTGCTTCCCGACGGAAAGGAGTACGATCGCACACACTCACCGTACCCGCAGACGGATAAATCAAACCCGTCAGCATTTTCAGCGTAGTAGTTTTGCCCGCACCGTTAGCACCGAGAAACCCCACGACTTCCCCTGGTTCAATACTGAAAGAAACGCCCTCAACTGCTTTGATATTGCGGTAAGTGCGACTAAAAAAGTGTCGCACTGTTCCTTTAAGCCCCGGTTCTTTAATCGCTACCGGATAAACTTTGCTCAAGTCTTCAACTAAGATAATTGGCATCGGCTCAAATTTTAACTTTTATTTTAATCTAGGGTATTTCCATCAGGCTTGTGCCAAGATGGAGCGATCGACCTGTCTAGTAGGGTGCGCCGGCGATTGCTCGATCGCGAGTGAGGAAGTAACTGTGTTCTGGCGCACCCTAATAAGCTGTAGAATATTGCACAATATCCATGCTCACATCGCACAAAGTTTACAACTATGGTACTCACACCAGATAATTCAGGCATCTCTCGTTTGGTAGGAGACAATTCTCCTGAAAATATTACACTTGCACCAGGACAACTTGCTAGTTTTCCTGGGGGACTTTGGATGGTGGGCGGCAATGATACTGTCAGGGGCTCGTCAGATGCAGAACGGATTTTCGGCAACGATGGTAAAGACAGTCTGTTAGGCGGTGTCGGCAATGATTCTATTTACGCCGGCAAAGATGATGACGATGTTTTGGGAGAAACTGGCGACGATTTCTTGACAGGAGATAGAAATAGCGATTTCCTTGATGGGGGTGCGGGAAATGATTTGCTGCGTGGAGGACAAGGTGTTGATTTGTTAGTGGGCGGAGACGGTAATGATACTTTAATTGGCGACAGAGATGTGGATATTTACCAAGGTGGTGGGGGGAGCGATGTATTTGTTTTTAGAGTCGATCAAGCGGGAATCCGAGTAGTTGGAATTGAAGTTCCTGACGCGGCAATTGTGGATTTTGATAAGTCTAGCGATTCGATTGGCATTAGTGTGGCATTTACCAGCAGCAATATCTCTTTGGAACAGGTAACTTATAGCTTGAACGATCCGAGACTGCTGCTAATCAATCCTGCAACTATAGCCGGTGGAACGAGTTTGTTAGCCAAGGGTGGCATCTCGCAGCGAAGTCTCGATCCCGATGGCAACGGCCGTGTGGAAGCTACTAATATTAGATTCGGTGTTACTAATGCTTTGTTGGGTACTGTGTTGAATGTGACCCCAGCCGATTTAAACGGTCGTTTTATTAATGCTAATTCTTTGCTTTAATTCGTTGCTTATATATCTCTAGTAGGGTGCCCTAGGCGCACCTTACCCATTACGCATTATCTAAGGAATGAGAATTAAATAACTTAGAATTTTGATGGTTCTTGTGGGATGGGCGTCCCGCCCGTCCAGAAAGGGCGGGCGGGACGCCCAACCCACTTTCAAGAGTGTAAATTATTTAATTCGCGATCCTAACTCACCGTCAAAACTGCGCGATAGCGCACTTGATTGTCGCGGACTTTCTGAATTGCTTCATTCGCTTGCGCCATCGCAAAAACTTCGACAATCGGCTCAATCTCAAACTTCTCTGCAATTGCCAGCATTTCATTAATCATAGCGCGACCGCCGATGAGAGAAGTCATAATTCGGCGTTGCTTCATCAGCAGCGGAAATAACGGAATGCTCAAAGGTGCGTCGGGAACTCCCACAAAAGCCAGCGCACCGTTAGAATCGAGAAAATCAATGTACGGAGCCCAATCTAAAGCAGCAGGAACTGTACTCAACAAAATATCTAATTTGCTGCTGGGGGCTTGAGGAATTTCGCCTTTTCCTACTACAATAGCTTCGTCCGCCCCCATTTTATGTGCAAATTCTGCCTTATCTTCGGAAGTAGTAAAAACTGTAACGCGGTTGCCTAATTTTTTCGCAAATTGCACCGCCATGTGTCCCAAACCACCGATGCCGAGAATGCCAATTTCTTGCCCGGAACTCATCCCTGCATTTCGCAAACCGGCGTAAACCGTAGTTCCGCCGCACAACAGCGGCCCCGCTACGTTGGAATCGATGCCTTTGGGGATAGGAAAAGCAAAGCGGGAATCTACCATCAAATAATCGGCAAAACCGCCCGGCCCTGTAACAATTAATCCCTGGTTTTCATCGCAGAGATTTTCGTTACCGCGCAAGCAGTCGCGGCACTGCAAACAAGACGATCTTTGCCAGCCGACACCAACGCGATCGCCCACTTTTAAATGAGTCACTTGCGGCCCTATTTCTGCCACTTCTCCGATAACTTCGTGGCCCGGAACGAGGGGATATTTTGATAGATCCCAAGCGTTGTCAATCATGTTCAAGTCAGAGTGACAAATGCCGCAGCTTAAAACTTTTATAATACATTCATGTACTTTTGGAGGGGCGACATCGAATTTGTATTCTTCAAGCAATCCGCCTGTTTTTGTAACTGCCAGTGCTTTGATTTGCATGGTGTACTTCCTGGTTTGTTTGCCATTATTATAGTGTTCGGGCGGCTTTCACAGTCTCTTTCTTTAGTTGTATATATTCAGGTGAACAGACCCCTAGGACTGATGCGCGTTACTAATAATTTGTCGGGTGCTTATGGCGCACCTTACTAATTAGCAATTACCAATTAGCAATTACCCATAAGTCTCACAACTTGCCCTTTTCCATTGCCCACTGCATCAAACCGGGAAACAACCGATAAGCTTCCGACGCTACAAAAGCAGGGCCGACTGTAACTTCGGCACGCTGATTTTTCACAGCATCCCAGATAGCTTTAGCAATATCTTCTGGCTGAGTTGCCCACTCAGATTTCAGCATTTTGCTCATTTGCTGACGGCGCGATTCGACTGCGGGTTCGTCTCGATCGCGAAATTGAGCTCTTTCTAAAAAATCGCTGTTAATCAGGCCCGGATGCACGGCGCAAACGTGAATACCTTGAGGCGCTAATTCCAATCGCAAAGTTTCTGTTAAACCGGTTACTGCATATTTGCTGGCACAATAAGCAGTCATTTGAGGCAAAGGCATTTTGCCGCCAATGGAACCAACATTGACTATTGTCCCTGTTTTTCGTTCCAAAAAATGTGGCAACATTTCTTGAATTGTGTTAACGCAGCCCCAAAAATTGGTATTCATTAATTGCTGCCAGTCTTCGGAGGTAGTGTGCTCGATCGCCCCCGTGAGACAAATGCCAGCATTGTTAACTAAAACATCGATGTTGCCGCAGGCATCTAGGGCTTTTTGGACGATCGCCCGCACTTGGTGAATATCGCCAACATCCCCCGGAATAGCTACAGCGGAAGTGCCTTCTCGCTGCACTTGAGCCGCTGCTGCTGCCAATCTCTCTGGCTGGCGAGCTACCATAACTACATCGTAACCTTTACTTGCAAATAAAATTGCTGTTGCTTTGCCACTTCCTTGAGAAGCGCCTGTAATCAAAACTGTAGGAGCCATAGATAGTTATAAATTGTAATATCAATTCCGGCTGAACCGGAATGAGTGTTGACTGTTGACTGTTGACTGTTAACTGTTTGAATAATACCGAGGCAACCGGAAACGAGATGATTCGGACTTGTTTGATGTTGAATTTTGTAGGGCGGGTTCGCAAACAATAATTGCCCGTAATATACAATTTCATAAACCCGCCCTGCCCCTACTATACATTAATATTTCTTGGATATGGGAATTTTTTAAGAAGGGCGATCGGTTTTTTTTTAACGAACCACGAAGACGCGAAGGAAACGAAGGAAGAGAGGAGAAGAGAAGGGAAGAGAAAGTCTTCAGAAAGTGTTCAGCATTATGTGAAAATTGCTATATAAATTTTCCCAATGCCCAATGCCCAATGCCCAATGCCCAATGCCCAATGCCCAATGCCCAATGCCCAATGCCCAATGCCCAATGCCCCTAAAAAATGAATCTTCCGAAACAAGCACCTAATTGGTCGATCGCCCTAGTGTTAATTATCGGCGTTTTAGCCGTCTCAACTTCCTCAATTTTAATTCGGCTGGCTAACTTTTCAGCAGGGGCGGGCGGTTTGGGTTTCAGTTTGGTACTCGCGGCCTCTCGCCTGACTTTATCTGCTTTAATTCTGCTTCCGGCTTGGCCGAAAATTCAGTGGAACGCCCTGCAACCGGGAGCTCTGCGCTATGCTGCTGCTGCGGGTTTGTGTCTCGCCCTGCACTTTGCCCTCTGGATAACCTCACTTTCTTATACTTCGATCGCCGCCTCGACTGCTCTCGTCACCACTAATCCTGTCTGGGTAGCGCTTTTGTCGCGCTTCTGGTTCGGGGAAAAACTCAGCAAACTGTCGATCGCTGGCATTACTATAGCCCTGATTGGGGGAATGGCGATCGCTCTGGGAAGTGCGGGCGCAGCTAATGCTGGCAGCAGCCAACTGCTAGGCGATTTCCTTGCTCTGGCTGGTTCCTGGGCTGTTAGCTTGTATTTGCTGCTGGGCCGGGAAGCTCAGCGGCGGGGACTGGGAATTGGCGGCTATATCGCGATCGCCTATACTGTGGCTGCGATCGTCCTGCTCCCTCTCCCCTTCGCCTTCGGCACTACTTATACTAATTACCCCCACATTGTATATTTTTATATTTTGTTAACGGCCGCTGTGCCTCAGTTAGTCGGCCACACCATTTTGAACTGGGCTGTAATGCAGATTTCCCCAACTCTGGTAACTCTTGCTATCCTGTTTGAACCGGTGGCGGCGAGTTGGTTGGGTTATTTGCTGTTTGGGGAAATGCCGGCGCCGGCGGTACTCGTAGGTGCTGCGGTGCTGCTGTTGGGGGTAGCAACCGCTACCGTCGGAGCCAAAAAAATTACTGTCAACAGTTAAGAGTTAACAGTTTTCGACATTGCCACTACAGTTGCCGTGAGTCAGAATAAAACAAATTAGGGCTTAAAAACAAAAATAACTCGTCAGTTAAATATCGGTTCCCAACTATCAAATGTCTGATTAATGACAACAGTCAACTGACAACAGTCAACTGACAACAGTCAACCGCTCCTAGGGTGCCTTTCGGAGAATAAAATTATGCTGCCAGAACAACTACAGCGGATCATCGGCTACTTTATCGAAGAAGCCACAGAACAGATCCAAATTATCGAACCAGGCTTGCAGGACCTGCAAAACACCGTGCCAGCTCCCCAAAGAATACACCAGCTCATCCGAGCCTCGCACTCGATTAAAGGGGGAGCAGCTATGCTCGGATTTAGCAGCATTCAGCGCATTGCTCATCGTTTGGAGGATTATTTAAAGCTGCTGAGAGAATGTCCGATCGCCATTGATAGCAGGCTACAATCGCTCTTAACCGAAGTTTTTGATATTTTAGCAGCCCTCGTGTCCAAGGTTTCTAAGGGTTTTGGGCTCAACCACGAAGACGCAAGCCAAATGCTCTCCCTCGCCGAACCGGTTTTTGACGAACTCGACGCTTACCTGAGAGTCCGAATTCCCACTCGCCTGACGGTGAGAGCTACTACGGACGAACATATTCACGTTTTCTCCGGTTACTGCACCTCCCTGAGCGAATTTTCCTCGGCTATCGCTTCGCGCGTCGGTTTGCTCGGAGGCACTATTACCCGCCACGAACAGGATAGCCAGGGCCTACGCCTTTGTGTTGACATTTACCTGCCGCCTTACACCAGGATCGAAAACATCCGCCAAGCTGTCGAACTATCCGGTGCTATTATCGGGAATGTTCAGACGCAGCGCGACTTTTCGCTGCTGGCAACTGCGGATTATCCGGTTTACCAAAGTGCGATCGAACCTCCCGCAATTTGCATCGGATGCCGCTACTATTACGGCAGAAGCGACGGCGGCTACCTGCTCAACTGCACGATCCATCCCCGCGGCCCGGAAACAGAAGATTGTCGCGATCGCGAACCGGAATAACCGCTGAAAACTCAGCCCTCGGAAGCACGATTGGCCACCCGAAAAACTATTCAGAAACCAATATTTTCCCTGAAACTTTTCACATTACCCCCTCCAAATTCTTTTTGAGTTGCTAGATAACGAGATATTTGTCTCTTAGACAACTAAATCCTTCTTCCTTCTGAAACCTCCCCTAACCACTGATACCGCAACTCGAATTAATTGCATCATGCTTGCAGGATGAGCGATCGCCCAGACATTGATTGTCAGACAAGTGATTGCCATAACTAGCAAGATGTATGTCGGAGGCATTACTACCCCGATCGCGAACCAGCTAAAAACGTGAAATATCATTGCTGTAGCCCAAAGGCTGGCGACAACCACAGACGCCCAAATTTGCATTCGAGGTCGGTTTAGTCCTGTCAAAATCGCTGTCTGCAAAGTAGTCAGCAAGTTTGCCGGAACTAAAAAGGCACAGATAGCTATGCAGTAGGTATGAGAAAATTCAGTAACTGTATTGAAGTCGATCATCAGTCTAATTGTCGGGCCTGTTGGGTATACTTAAAGAGCTTAGCGTGACTTGACTTTCAGATCTTGTCACCCTTACCTTAACTTAATATTTCAGTAAGTAGGCCGCTCTGGAGACGCATTTCTCTCCCCCTTTTCCAGCAGGCAAAATTTTACCACAAATATTAAAGTTTTGGGGAAATTATTAAACATACTTGAAGAATGGCAACAATTGCTATGATAATTAACATCGGGAAGCGATAGTATAGAAGAGCCAAGTCTGTAAAATATCTAGAAGGCTGAGGCGGCTTGAACAGCAACACATACGGCAGGCTGATTTTCGACTCAATCATTTTTGATACGCTGATTCTCGGATGATTGATTCTCAGTGCCCGTCCAGGGATCGAGCCGTTATGCGATCGAACAATATGAGATTATTATGGAAAAGCCAATTTGCTCTCAAATCTCAAATCAATAGAACCCTCTAGAAATTTTACAGCGGAAGACAAAGAAAATGGATCTACAAATCACAATTCCCGCGCTCGAAGAAGTTGACTTGACAAACTGCGACAGAGAGCCCATTCACATATCGGGGCATATTCAGCCACACGGGGTGCTACTTGTTGTACGAGAACCTGAACTAGAAATACTGCAAGTCAGTGAAAATACGCAAGATTTGTTAGGAATTGATGCAGAAAGTGCGATCGGTCAAGATTTGAGCTTATTATTCGATAGAGTTCAACTAGAAAAACTCAATGCCTGTTTGCGGAATGAAAACTTAAAAACAGTCAATCCCATTAAACTCTCTGTTCATAAAGCAGGTAAATCTTTAGAATTTGACTGCATCCTTCACAGAGTAGAAGGAGTTTTGATTGTCGAGTTAGAATTAGCTACCAGCCCAGAAAATATTTCGGTTTTTAGCTTTTATCATTCAGTAAGAGCCACTGTTAGCAAAATTCAAAGTGCTAAAAATCTCAAAGAATTATGCCAACTGACTGTAGAAGAAGTCAGGAAAATATCTGGTTTTGATAGAGTTATGGTCTATCAATTTGACCACGAAGGCAACGGGGCTGTGATCGCTGAAGACAAAGCAGAAATGCTGAGTCCTTTCTTAGGATTAAACTACCCCAGCTCAGATATTCCCAAACAAGCCAGACAACTGTATGCGTTAAATTGGCTGAGGTTAATCCCAGATATTAATTATCAACCAGTCCCCCTTGTTTCAGGAAACCATGCTCTTACCAGCCAGCCCCTCGACCTGAGTTTCAGCGTGTTGAGAAGCGTTTCTCCCATTCACATAGAATACCTGCAAAATATGGGCGTTGCAGCTTCGATGTCAATCTCGTTAATGAAAGACAAAAAACTGTGGGGATTGATTGCTTGCCACAACTATACACCAAAATACCTCAACTATGAATTGCGTGCCGCCTGCGAATTTATCGGGCAAGTAATGTCCTTAGAACTCCAATCAAAAGAAGGAAACGAAGACTACGACTATCAACTACACTTAAAATCTATTCTCACCAAGATTTTTGAAGACATATCCACCTCCGAAAACTTGTCACAAGTCTTAGTTAAATGTCAGCATAATTTGCTAGAAGCAGTCAACGCCCAGGGAGCAGCAATAGTATTTGGAGACAATTGCTATCGAGTCGGGCAAACACCCCAGGGAGAAGCGCTCAAATACTTAACTCAGTGGGTGCAAAATCACCTAAACAAAGAAATTTTTTCTACAGACTCGCTGACCAAATGCTATCCAGAAGCTGAGGAATTTAAAGACACGGCCAGCGGGTGTTTGGCCATAGCAATATCCCCGACTCAGAAAATCTACGTTTTGTGGTTTCGCCCGGAAGTAATTAAGACCGTAAATTGGGCAGGCAACCCCAACAAACCAGTTGAAAAAGATGAAGAGGGCAACCCTCGACTGTCTCCTAGGAAATCCTTCGAGCTGTGGAAGGAAAATGTGAGGTACAAATCGTTGCCTTGGAAACAATGCGAAATAGACGCTGCATTGGAACTAAAAAAAGCAATGATTAATATAGTGCTGCGCCAAGCCGACAAACTCGAGAAATTAAATACGGCACTAGAAGCATCAGTCGCCAGAGAACGGGAAAAAACTGCTAACTTAAAAACAGCGATGTCCGAGCTTAAGCGGGCGCAAACTCAATTGGTGCAAAGCGAAAGAATGTCAAGTTTGGGACAGTTGGTGGCGGCGGTAGCTTATGAAGTCACTAACCCGATTAACTTCATCTACGGCAATCTTAGCTATGCTAATGAATACAGTCAAAAAATGATTAATTTATTGCAGCTTTACGAGCAGCACTATCCGTCGCCTTCGCCAGAAGTTCAAGCACAAATAGAAGCAGTAGAATTAGAGTTCATAGTTGAAGACTTACCGAAGTTGCTGGGTTCAATGAAAGTAGGAGCTAACCGCATCCGCGAGATAGTTCAGTCGCTGCGAAATTTCTCTAGAATTGACGAAGCAGAGATTAAACCAGTTGACATTCACGACGGATTGGACAGCGCTTTGTTGATTTTGAGCAACCGACTCAAACCGAAGCCCGATCGCCCAGCAATTCATCTCATCAAAGAATATGGCTCTCTGCCTTTGGTTGAGTGTTACGCAGTTCAAATCAACCAAGTATTTATGAATGTACTGACAAATGCAATTGATGCTCTCGAAGAGGCCTTTGTCAACAATAATTTATCGTCGCACTGCGGGGGCGAAGAAGAGCCAGTGACGTGCGGACAAATTCGGATTGTGACTGAAATTTGTCCGGGAGGAAAAGCCGTAGCAGTTCGGATCAAGGACAACGGTTGGGGCATGGAAGAAAAAGTTTGCCAGAAAATTTTTGAGCCGTTTTTTACCACAAAACAGGTGGGCAAAGGTGCGGGGATAGGTTTGGCGATTAGCCACGAAATTGCGGTAGAACAACACGGTGGCAAATTGACTTGCATTTCCGCCCCCGGAGAGGGAACCGAGTTGATTATTGAGATTCCCTTGAGCCAGACTCCTCCCACACCCATTGTCAAGTGAAAAAAAGTCCGCGCAAGCGTTGCTATTCCGAAGGCTAGGAAATCGCCCAAATTCAAAAATCGAAAATTCGATTAAAATACAAAAGCAGCTAAGTAGATTTGAGCCAATTCAGAGGAAGCTAGTATGACTGAAAAAAAAACCGCCCAATGGGATGCCGGCAGGTTTCTCAAAACCTTGGCTTATTTCGGCGTCATTCCCTTCATTGGCAGCATTAGCTGGCTGCAACAACTCTTTGGAAGCAGCAGCAAAACTAAAAAAGACCAACCCAAACTAATACTGGTAGCCGGTGCTACCGGCGGCGTCGGGAAGCGAGTTGTCAAGCGGCTGCAACAGCGGGGATATAGAGTGCGAGCTCTCGTCAGAGATACCAAAAGAGCAACAGAAATTCTCGGCCAAAATGTCGAGTTAGTCGAAGGAGATATCACTCTGCCAGAAACCCTAACACCGTTAGTAACCGAGGGCGTAGAAGCAGTTATCTGCTGCACCGGCACGAAAGTTCAACCGGTAGAAGGAGACACCCCAACCAGGGAAAAATACTATCAAGGCATCAAATTTTATATGCCGGAAGTTGTCGATGTTCCCGAAATCGTGGAATACAAAGGCCTCAATAATTTAGTGCAAGCTGTTCGCCGCCAGCTAATTCAAGCAGGCGAAAAAATAATTTTTGACTTCACAAAACCCAGCCAAGATTTAAAAGAAACTTGGGGAGCCCTCGACGACATCGTGATGGGTGGCACCAGCGAAAGTTCTATCCGGCTGACAGACAATACAGCTATATTCACAGGCAATGTTTCTACCGCCAACTCGGGTGGCTTTGCTTCGGTGCGTACCCGCAACTTTGAGACTCCGCTGAATCTCGCAGGATTTAGCGGCCTCCAACTGCGCGTCAAAGGTGACGGCAAGCGCTACAAATTGATTGTTCGCAGCGAAGCTAAATGGGATGGAATTGGTTATTGCTATTCGTTTGATACTGTTTACAATATCTGGATTACTATCACTGTTCCTTTTGACCAATTAATCCCAGTATTCCGCGCCAAAACTGTTAAGGATGGCTCTAAATTTGATGCCAGCACTATTTTTTCTTTTCAGTTAATGTTGAGCAAGTTTGAATATGATGGCGCGCTCAACCCGAAATTTACACCGGGTCTTTTTCAACTGGAGTTAGAATCTATTAAAGCTGATGGGGGACAGACTTTGCCGCGATTTGTGATGGTGAGTTCGGCAGGAGTTACCCGCCCTGGCCGACCGGGAATTAACTTGGAAGAAGAACCGCCGGCTGTCAGGATGAATGATATGTTGGGGGGGATTTTGACTTGGAAGTTGAAAGGGGAAGATTGCGTGCGATCGAGCGGCATACCTTATACTGTGGTCAGACCTTGCGCTTTGACTGAAGAACCGGGAGGCAAAGCTTTAATATTTGAGCAAGGAGACAATATTAGGGGCAAAGTCAGTCGGGAAGATATTGCAGAATTGTGCGTGGAGGCTTTGGAACAACCTCAAGCTTGCAAGGTTACTTTTGAGGTGAAAGAGGGGGAAAATCCCAGTTCTCCCGGAGACTGGCAGGGTTTGTTTTCGGGAGTTAAATAAGTGTTAATCCCTTATTACTCGGCGGTTGAAACCGCGTCTACACAAACCAAGTCTGCCTCCGCAGACTAAGAAATAACTGGTTCCCAGGCTCGGGCTGGGAACGAGTAATAACTAATAACTAATAACTAATAACTAATTTATGCCTTTGACTTTTTTGCGACAAAACCTGACTCCTTATTTGTTTTTACTTCCGGCTTTATTTATTTTGAGTTTAACTGTTTTGTGGCCTGCGGTGCAAGCTTTTTATTTGAGTTTTACCAACTACGAATATGATTTAACTCAAATGCCGCAGTGGGTGGGGTTGAAGAATTTTTACAGGTTGTGGGGCGATCGCACATTCTGGCAAACTTTGACGAATACGCTGCTGTATCTCACCTGCGTTGTGCCTGTATTGGTTGTTCTACCGTTGGGAATGGCGATTTTGTGCAACCAAAAACTTAAGGGGATGAACTGGTTTCGTGCAGCATACTATACACCGGCGGTGATTTCAATGGTTGTCGCCGGGATTGCTTGGAAGTGGCTGTTTGCTGAGACTGGACTGCTGAACCAGTTGGGGGAATTGTTGGGTTTACCTCCTGTTTCTTGGCTGGCTAATCCGAAGTTAGCAATCTTTAGCGTCATGGCGGTTACTATCTGGAAAGGATTGGGCTATTACATGGTGATTTATTTGGCAGGGCTGCAAGCTATTCCGGCAGAACTTTATGAGGCGGCTGCTATTGATGGTTCTGATGGTTTGGGAAAGCACTGGGATATTACTGTGCCGCTGATGAAGCCTTATTTAGTTTTAGTTGCGGTAATTTCGGCGATTTCTGCTACTAAGGTTTTTGAAGAAGTTTATATTATGACTCAGGGCGGGCCTCGCAATAGTTCTAAGACCGTTGTTTATTATCTTTACGAGCGGGCTTTTAAGGATTTGGAAATTGGCTATGCTTGTACGATCGGGCTGGTTTTGTTTTTGCTAATTTTGGGTTTGTCGATTTTGCAAGTTAGCCTTCAGGGTTTGACTCGCAATGATTAAGATGTATTACTGATTAGTAGTGACTGAGATATTGCACCATTCTCATCTCAAGAACAGGCAAGATGCCTGTTCCACAATACATAAAATCTCAAGAACAGGCAAGATGCCTGTTCCACAATACATCACATCTCAAGAACAGGCAAGATGCCTGTTCCACAATACATCAAATTGCTTGTGGGGTGTCCCGCCCTTCTAATTTCTACTAATTTTAGACTTGAATCTCGAAGTAATGCGATCGCTCACGGCTTTGGGCAGGTCTTATTGGTGAAATCACAGGTATAAATATAAGGTTTCTGCCAGTTCAGAGGAATTTCTAATAAATCCCTGGTTCCGGTCATTCCCTGTCCCAGAAAGAGCAGCACAGCGATCGAATTCAATACTACATGGATAGTGCGCCAGCGATTTGAACGGTCTTTGTAAATGTCTTCAATGATGGCAAGGGAGAAAACCATAATTAGCGCAGCGGTGATGCCAATGTAGTAGTGAGACCAATACCATTCATTGGTTCGCCGATAAACGCCATCTTGAGTGCCAAGAATCACCAAACCAGTACCTGTTAGGGTCGCAAATATGCCGCGCCATAAAGCGGGTGTAGCTCGATATAGCATGACCAAAGAGGCGACTGTTGCAAAAAACATCAACACAATAAAAATGACCTGAAAGGAGTTTTTGCTCCAAACATCCTTGCTCAAAATATGCTCAAAAATCGGGTAGGCTAGGCCCAACAACGTCACTCCTACCACAGAACCTGACAGAATTCGACCTGCTTTGACGTGTTCTGAACCGACTACAGGTGGAATTTTGCTCTTAGTGTCGATCGCAATTTGCTTCCGACGCTGCATAGTTTGCCACCCCATATTCAGAACAACACCAAGCATAGGAAAAACAATCACTACAGCTAAAATAGGATGCAGCAAACCCAGAAAATCTTTAAATTCCATAAATAACCTTTTTGTTGAGGAGGGTTGGCTTCATCAACCCGGTTTTTGCCATACATAATATCATATCCGGCAATCTAACCACAGTAAGTTTGTAGTCAGGACTCATAGTAATTGTTCATCTGCCTAGAGATAACTGAAGTCCTGACTACAAACACGCTTTATGAAGGGTAACTCACCGGAAATGTTGATAAATCAGAAAATATAGCAGTTGTCAATTGGGCGAGCTACAGGTTTCTCAATTACGCAATGGAGCAATTACAATTACCTTGTTCTCAGGTAAACGAAAACTGCTGGTGGTAATGTCCGTGGCGGTTAGCCACTAATTCCCTGCATCGCTTTGAACCTATATCTTACTAGCCTTTCATTATGGAATAACTCTTCGCGAGAGTGAAAACACGTCGGCGCCGAACTCAACCAAATTACCCGGATAAGTTATAATTTGAAGACCTAATTTTTAAGGGTTTAACCCCTTTAATTTATAGAATTAATTAACTAATTGATACACTAAAAAATAGTTTAATTTGTTATAATTTATGCTACGAAATTACCGGGAAGTCATTACCCGCGAGCCAATTTTATAAAAAATCTGGGGTTACGATTTTATGGGTGAGCCAAACATTATTAAAGTGTATATTCGTGCGTTACGGATTAAGTTAGAAGCAAGTAACTCAAAACGTCGGCTGCATACTGTTCGGGGAGTTGGATATGTGCTGCGAGAGCAAAAGTGAGGAGGGGCGGATTTACAAATACTTGGGATATGAAGTATGGATACTGGTGAACCCGCTCCTATTATACTACCTATTTTCTGGTAAAAAATTGACCTAAAAATCCGGTCGTTCCTGATAATCTTCCGCAGAACTCGGATCTAATTCCCAGCGACTTTCATCTCGATGTTCAAGCATATTTGTTGTGTTCAAAATAGCGCCATCGGGCATTTCTATGCCCGCAGCGGCTCCGAGTTCGTCAACAATATCCAGGTCGGGAGTAGGCGTGGTTCCGCCCACCGATTGCTCGCCAGTGGCACTTTCTTGTTCTGCAGCAGGATCGCCATCCTCGCCACCGATTCGGGAACTGGTGGAAGAGTCTTCTGAACTGCTGTCCTGCAAAATTGTTATGTCGTCTTGGCTCAATCCCGGTTGATCGATGACGCCAGTACCGTAAGATTCGGTAATTTCTTGAGGCAATTCGCCCAAATTATCACCATCTCTTGTTGTTTTTGCGTTGCGTTCCTTTTGCTGTGCCACGAGACTTGCTCCTGTTGGTTTTTGAACTCAATTAAATTAAAAGTGTCCGACTTTCGCTTGAGCTGAATTATTTTTAGTTATTGCCAATTGATGTCATTAAGTGGCATCATAATTGCTATTTAAGCTAAAAGCTTCTATCCCAGGAAATATATGGATTACGATCGGCTATTTCATTGGGAATACAAAAAGCGATCGCCCTTTTGCAACGGGCGATCGCTTTTTAATGGGGATGTTAATTCTATTCGGGAAAATCAGGAATTATCCATTTGGGGGGTTCCGTCCGTTTCCTTCTCACCGCTTCCTCTGCTATTTCTAGCATTTTATCCAGAGAAGTATTTTCAATAAACTGGGACGTTGCTTCTGCGTATTCCCGCTTCGGGCACTTGTCGCCCAGAACGCAGCCATTGACGCAAGCTACAGCACAATCGACAGTGTTCTCCACCATAACTTTTTTCCTTTCACGGTTCCAACAACTAATAAGCAGGTACTCTGGGTAAATTTGTCAAGAGACTGCTCTATATCTTTATTTTACTTCACAAATTGTCATCAAAGGTCGATCGCCAGGGCAAAACTGTTATAAAATCAAAGTAACCTACCTAATCTGCCGATCGTGAGTAATTTTCTGCGGCGCTTAAAACTTTTACCTTGGCGAGAAATGCTGCAAATTGCCGCCCTCGTCAATTCAATCGTGATTGGATTGGAGTTATTTTTAGCCTGGGGTTTCACGCAATCCCGACCAATCCGCAACGTCGTGACGCTTCTTTACGGTTCCTCCCTGGGGACATTGATACCTTTCGCTGCTGCACTGGGAATGGGAGCTTTAGCAGTGTACTTTTTAGAGTATTGGCAACAACAATTTTTGCTCAACCGAATTAGTTTGTGGGTTTTAGTTTTCTGCGTACTCTTGGGTTTGGTGTTAAAGTCATTCCTACCCATCCCTCCTTTATTAGCAAGTTTATCGGAAGCTGCACTAATCGGAGTTACGGTGGGAGTTTTTTGGAAGGGCCGGCCTTATTGGCGATAGTCATGCCATTTTAGATTTTAAATTTTAGATTTTAGATTTTAGATTTTAGATTTTAGATTGGCTATGACTGATGAATATTCTGGTTTGGGGGTTGTCTATAGTTACATTTTTTTGTGAATCTAGTATAAGGTGCCAATAGCGGACACTAGCCAGAAAAATTGTGCGCTATTGGCACCTTACAGAAGATAAATTGTGCAGAATTACCGATCGACTAAAAACACAATTAATTCCCAATTCCCCAATTTCATCGCATCTCAGGAACTCTCACAGTCTCTGTAGGAGGCATAATTGCCTCTTTAGCATTCAACTTTTGATTCAACTCCCGAATCCGGCGCGACAGCAAACGAATAATATTCACCGCAATTCCCGGCGTTTCATCAATCGCATCGTATAGCTGCATTTGAGTCAGCATCAAACACTCGGATTGTTCGACAGTAGAAATAGAAGCCGATCGAGGTTCTGCATCAAACAGCGACATTTCCCCGAAACAAGCCCCCGCTTTCAACTGTGCCAAATCCCGATCGCCTATATGCACGCGCACCGTTCCCGATACCAAAATATAGAGAGATCGACCTTCTTGTCCTTCCGTAAAAATCCTGTGCTTAGAAGGAAACGAAAGTTCATCCATTACCGATGCTAGACGCACGAGAAAATCATCCCGCAGTTCCTTAAAAATCGGAACCTCCCTCACAAACAATAGGCGTTCGACGCTGGTTAACATAATGAGATGCAATGATTAATTTAAACTTAAACAAAGGAAGAGGCATTGGGCATTGGGCATTGGGCATTGGGCATTGGGCATTGGGCATTGGGCATTGGGCATAGTTTCTTTTTGTTCCCTCTTCCCTCTTCCCTCTTCCCGACATCCGTTACATCCGTTACATCCGTTACAGAATCCGTTGCCGAACTTCCTTCTTCCTTCTTTACCTTTTTCCCCCAGCACCCAACTCTGCCATCATCTCTTCAACTTGAGCGGATACCAAATTATCGGGGTCATTTTGCAGCCTGGGCAACAATTCGACCAAAGCCCGGGGCGAGGCTATTTTCAAATAGGCTAACACTGCTTCGCGGACAAAACCCGTCGGGTGCTGCAGACAGACAAGAGTTTGTTGAGCCGTCAGACTCCAGCGCGCTTCTCTCGCCAAGTGAAAGCAGCAGGCCAAGGCCCAATCCGAAAGGAAGTGGCGCAATTCTAGCAAGCGGCGCAAACGATCGCTAGGGGCTAGAGGTTTGTAAACCATCAATTCCGAGAGGTTGCTCAATTTTTCTCTTTCCGAGTGTTGATCTAACAAATTGATGAGCGATCGCTTCCTAGCTATATCCACAGTATTATCGAGAATTTCCAATCCCCTAGCCACCAAAGAAGGTTGGCCAGAAGCGATGTTGAAAGCAGCGGCTTGTACCGTGTCCAGCGGATAAAGAAACTTCATCAGCAAAAAACACCGCTCCCTAGCATCAGCTTCCAACCCCGCCAGAGCACGCTGCAACAATTGAGCCGTATCGTTCCCAGGTGCCCCGGTGCTGTTGGCTTCCCGATCCGAGAAATTGCCGTAGCTCGTTACCCCAGACAAATCTACCAGACCTGCATAAATTTGACCGATAAACATTAACTCCTGTTCGATAAGAGTTTCCAAGCCGCTACGGCCGATGCGGTCTAGAACCCCTTCTATCCCCGCTTCCGAAGGCATTTTTAACAGGATGCGGAGGATATTGCGCCTCGTCGTTCCCCAAGCCGTCATCAAATTGCTCACCAAAATGTCGATCGCCTCATTTGTCCCAATTTGACCCAGAGCCGTCCAAGCTTGCAACCTGACCAAATCCGACTTGTGGATATCCTCAGCCAAATACACAAGCAAAGGAATGGCATCGTTGTGAAGTTTGACTATAGCCTGCAAAGCCGCTTCCCTAGTCGATTTGTAACCAAGTCCGCGCAGCAGCGAAGGATAATATTCTTCCGAATGAGTAGACGAAATCACGTCTAACAGAGCGCAGCGCACTCGCAGAGATTCATCTTGCAACAGATTGGGGATATGCAGTCGCAGTCCTTGCAAATAATCAGCTTCTCCCAGAGCCCGCGTCCCCATAACACGTTCCCGCTCTTGTTTGTGCGTCAGCATTTGGCGCAGCGTGTTAGTAGCCTCTGCCTTTTGCAGGCGATCGCCCCTTCTCATAATTAAAGCAGCCGCCGTACCCCGCACCACCGGATCGACCGTCGGCTGCAAGTAAGGCCGCAAGCTCTCAATATTCGGTTCAGCTTCCGTCAGCCAGATGTAGCGCAAAGCCAAGGCCAGAACCTCCGGCGGCAAGGATTGGTGCGAAAGTGCGCGGACAGCTTCTAAATATGCGGGGTTCGGGTGTTGCAGCATCGTTTCCAAGCTCTGGCGCTGCAAACCTGCAGACAGCGAATCGAGGAGGGGAGCCAGAACTTCTCCGACATTTTTGGGGTCAATTTGCGTCAGGAGTTCTATGCAAGAGCGCTTTTCATCTTCGCCCCCCGGCTTTTGTAGAGTTTCCACCACTGCGCGCTTGAGAGCTTTGAGGTCAACGTCTGTGACGCCCAAGCGCCCCCGCTCCGCACTTTTGACCAACAAACCCACGTATTGAGAGCGGATCAACCATACGACAAACACCCACAACAGCGCCAATATGACGATCGCGCCAATAAATATCAAGCTTTGCTGGTCGTGAAATACATTTTCGTCTTGCTGGGGGAGTATCTTGCCTGTCACCCACAGCATAATCAGGATGCCTACTCCTGTAGCTCCGCAGGACAAAGGTTCGCCCACACCGTTGACCAAAGTTTGAATTCCCGATCGAATATTGTCGGGAATCGGTTGAAATAAAACCGGGCTAACAGTTTCCAACAGCGTGTAGTGCAGCAGTTCGTCTAAAAATCTCAGCAATATCAGCCCGATGAACACAGATACTAGCTGGCCCAGAGATGCTCCTATGGTCAGCACCCCGAGTATAGCGATGCCCGTGGGCAAAATCATCGCCGTCACGAATACACCGATTCTTTCCACCAACCGGCTCGAAGCGAACCACTGAGTCGCCACCTGAAACAGGCCTTGTATGCCTTCATAAATGCCCAGGAAGCTAGCGATCCAGCTAGCTCCGTCCCCCGGGTTTTGGTATTCTAGCTGGCTGTAGAATTGGAAATCTACCAGCACGTAGACGACTTCTGCGAGGATGAAGAAACTGACTAGAGGTACGGCGTATTTTTGAAGTGGGCCTGTAACTTTGCGGGCGGTAAATTCTTCTTGGTCGTCGTCTTCGTCGTCATCCGTCCAGTGAGCCGTTTCCGGGAATGCTTGGCTGTATTTTTCCGTGAGGTAGTACAGCAACACCGAGCCTGTCGCCACCATCAACCCCGATATGAGGGTAACGTTTTTGAGTCCGACTACGTACAGCAAAACAGGCAGAGAAAATCCGCTGACTACTCCAGCTACTAGATAGCCGCTACTGACTAGCGGATAGGTGCGCTTGATTTCTCTAATATTAAACAGTTGGTTGGAAGTGATAGAAGTATTAAGGTCGTTGAGGACATAGCAAGCTTCCACCCACAGCCACATCAAAAAAATAGTAATAAAAGCGATGCTGATGCCAGCTATCTTAGTATTTTCGTAGCCTATTCCGAATCGAAACAAAAATAGCGGTACCGACATCATGCCCAGAACCACTACGACGGTGCGCCTCAGCGGCAGGATTTTTTGCAGCCACGAGTAGACAAATCCCAAGCCCGAACCGATAAAGGCGCTGGCTATGTAGATAAAAGGCATTTTGTCGGCACCGTACTCGTCTAAAAACAGACCTACTGTGCTGAGTTCCAGCCAGATCAGCCCGACGGAGGTTAGAGTGTAGACGAGGAACATCAGTGCGGTTCGCTCTACTTCTTCCGATCGCAGGTTAAGCGATCGCAGCACTCCTTGTCTTACTCCCGCCGAACCGCTGATTTGAAAATTTTCCATGCAGCGTTGATTTCCCTGTGTGGTAGCTTATTCCTGACTAACTTCGGAAGTCATCAGCTATCAGTCACCAGTTTATGACTGATGACTGCTACTAATGACTATCTATTTATACTTTCTTTGGCGACAGCAGCATCATCATACTGCGTCCTTCTTTTTTGGGGGCTTGCTGCACTTCTGCGATTTCCTGCAAATCTGTGGCCATGCGCTTAAGCAAGTCCTCTGCTAGGTTGCTGTGTTGGATTTCCCGACCTCTGAACATGATCGTGGCTTTTACTTTGTCCCCAGATTTGATAAAGCGGTCTGCTAGTTTGAGGCGCACTTGGTAGTCGTGTTCTTCAATTTTGTAGCGCATCTTCACTTCTTTAACATCGGCAGTGTGCTGCTTCCGCTTTGCTTCTCGCGCTTTCTTTTCCTGCTCGAATTTGTACTTCCCATAGTCCATTACCCGGCATACGGGCGGGTCAGCTTTGTCGCTGACAAGTACGAGATCGAGTTCTTTTTCTTCTGCGAGGCGCAGCGCTTCTGCAGGCGTCAATATCCCTAGTTGCGCGCCGTCGGTATCGATTACCCGGATTTTGGGGTATCGAATATTTTCGTTAATCTGAGGTAGGTTGCGATTTTGTCTTCTTTCAATCACAGGCATGAATGGTTTTACAAGCAGTAGTTTAATAGCGAAGCTTCTTGATAGTTACAGGTTTGAGCGGTCAATTTTTCACGATTGACGATCGAACTGTTTTATAAGGTGTTACCCTTACCGGACGTACTACCGCGCCCTGTGTCCCCTCCGCTAAAGCGTTGGGGAATATTTGGACTGATCGTAAATGAATTCTTACAATACTTGCTATTCTACTCACTCTGGCTGAGTTTCTGCCTAGTTTTATTTTAACTTCACACACGATCGCCCGCCCCCTTGCCCGATTGATGACAAAACCGTCAAAAATTCAGGGTAAAAGCTTAAGGATGAGGTAAAACCGCTTTTCCTAGCCCATCTCGCCCGGTCTGGCAAGTCCCCCAAGTCGCCTGATGTGCCTTGTAGAATAGGTATAAGCAAGTGTAAATTTATGTTGCGAGCTGAGGCAAAATTGACAAATTCTCTGCTGTGGCACCAACGGGTGGGAACTCAACGAGACTGGATGTGGCGGGGTTGGCAAACTCGCTACACTTATTTGCGGCCCGATGGGGTACGAAATCAAGGCGCGATCGAATTTCAAGATTCTGCGGCCGAACCAAGGGCCCCGCGCGCATCGGGAACGCCGATTATTTTACTGCACGGGTTTGGAGCTTCGATCGGTCACTGGCGACAAAATCTCGCCCAACTAGCCGAAAACCAAACGGTTTACGCCTTGGATTTGTTGGGGTTTGGCGCTTCCCAAAAAGCTCCGATCGACTACTCTGTGTCTCTGTGGGTCGATCAAGTTTATGATTTTTGGCTAACTTTTATCAGAGAGCCAGTAATATTGGCAGGAAACTCGATCGGCTCGCTAATTTGTCTGGCCGTAGCTGCTGCTCACCCGGATATGGTGGCCGGCACGGTGATGATTAGCCTCCCAGACCCCTCTGTGCGAGCCGAGGCGGTGCCCGGATGGCTGCTTCCGGCGATCGAAGCGGTTGAAAGTTTGTTTGTTTCTCCGATCGTACTCAGGCCTTTGTTTTATTTTGCCCGCAAGCCTTCCTTTGTCCGTCGCTGGGTTGGCTTTGCCTACTCCAACCCCGAAGCTGTTACCGACGAATTAGTGGAAATTCTAGCAGGGCCTGCGGGCGATCGGGGAGCAGCCCGCGCCTTCTGCGCTTTATTTAAAGCTGTAGGGAGTACACAATTTTGCCCCAGTGTCAAGACTGTGCTGCGAAATTTAAGAATCCCGATGCTATTAATTTGGGGCAAACAAGACCGGATGATTCCCCCTCGGTTCGCCCGACCCCACCAATTTGTCGAATGCAACCCCAATTATTTAGAGCTAGTTGAATTAGACAATGCGGGCCACTGTCCCCAGGATGAATGCCCGGAACAAGTAAATCAAGCCATTTTGAACTGGATGAGCCGGAATTTTGCACCTATGGGCGAGAGCGAATTGCAGCACTGTTGATTAGACGTCAACTACCGCACACCAACCCGAAGGGTCTGGTGTGGGCTTGAAAAAGCCTGTTGACCAGACGGCTAGTTCTTGACTAGCAGGCGTTAAGACCAAGCGTTAAACTTCGTACCTTGAAATGCGTGCCAGTTTCAAGCTCTACAACCGAGCAATTAAACAGGTGATTAAGGGAAAGCCAGTGTTGCTCAGATAGTACCGAGTCTTAACATCGTCGAGGCAAACTTAACCAAGAAATTGAGTGATGCAGTAATGCGTACATTTGTCCTAGATAAAAACTTGAAACCTCTTGACCCATGCCACCGGGCACGGGCAAGAGAACTATTGAAAAAAGGGAGGGCTAAGGTTTTTAAACGCTATCCGTTTACCATTGTTTTACAGGATAGGATTCTCGAAGATTCGGTAACTCACTGTCACCGAATCAAAATTGACCCAGGTAGTAAAACTACGGGTATTGCCGTGGTTCAAGAGCAAACAGGTCGCGTCACGAACGCATTAGAAATTGCTCACCGAGGGCAACAAATTAAAGATACTCTCGAATCTCGCAGAACGCTCAGAAGAGGGCGTCGCAACAGAAAGACCCGTTACCGCCAACCCCGTTTTTTAAACAGAACCCGTAAAACAGGATGGTTGCCACCATCTCTTGATAGCCGTGTTGCCAATATTGAAACCTGGGTTAGGCGAATCAGAAAGGTCTGTCCCGTTACCGCCATTTCTCAAGAATTGGTGCGTTTCGATTTACAACAGTTCCAGAATCCTGAAATTTCTGGAATCGAATATCAAAGGGGCGAATTATTCGGTTTTGAAATTAAGGAATATTTACTGCAAAAATGGAATAGGAAGTGCGCTTATTGCGGTGCGACAAATGTTCCTTTCGAGGTTGAGCATATTCTCGCCAAGTCTAAGGGAGGAAGTAATCGGGTCAGCAATCTGTGTCTTAGTTGCCATTCCTGCAACCAAGCCAAGGGAAGTAAACCCGTTGAAGAATTTCTCAAGAAAAAACCTGAAATCCTTCAGCGGATACTAGCCCAAGCCAAGACACCTCTACTGGATGCAGCAGCCGTCAATGCTACTCGTTGGGAGCTATACAGAAGACTACAGTTAACCGGACTGCCCGTGGAATTGGGTTCAGGGGGACGAACAAAATTCAACCGCCAAACCAGGGGAATAGAAAAACAGCATTGGACTGATGCAGCTTGTGTCGGGGAATCAACTCCCGAAAGACTACTGCTAAATAGCGTGAAACCTTTGCTAATTAAGGCTAAGGGACACGGAAGAAGACAGCGCTGCGGAACCGACAGATTTGGGTTCCCCATTCGTCATGCACCGGCCCAAAAGTTCTTCATGGGTTTTCAAACTGGGGACTTGGTGAAAGCTAACGTCCTCACTGGAAAATATGCAGGAAGCTACACAGGCAGAATTGCAATTCGGTTTAGACCAAGTTTTAAGCTAACCGCAAGAGACAAATGTTTTGACGTGCATCCAAAACATCTGACAACTATTCATAAGGCTGATGGCTATGAATATTAGTCCTAAAAACAAGGATGCCCTGTCGGGCAACTTATTTATTGGCGACAATTTCCCAGACGCTAATCCGTTGGCGGTACTCGCGGAGCTCGATATATCCGCCTCGGTTATAGCGTCCGCCCCCTTGTCGCATTTTAGGTGGACGACTCATGGAGCAAAGTAAGTCTGCGTCTTTCTGTGATGTCATGTATCTACTGTTATTGATGGTTGCTTCTTTGAGAAGCTCAGAGATTGACACAATCACCAAGATAGTGTATCTTCTCTAACTGGTAGTACAGATCCAAGTTATGCAGTTAGTCGAAAGGCAAGTCATTAAACCAAATCACAGGTTTTACCCAGAAGCCGATCGATTGTCTTTGCTGTCCAACAAACTTTACAACTGCGATAACTACTATATCTACGGTCAAAACTTTTTCTCAGGTCAACTAACCAATGCTCTGGGTGTCTATCGAACACTCAAAAAGAGTCTAAAGTACAAAGCATTGCCGGCCCAAGTAACACACAAAACTCTCCCGTTACTGCTGAAAACATGGACTAGCTATCATAGTGTTAAATTGGCGGGCGCGATCGCGATCGCCCTACTAAGTTTCAAGCAGCACCGAAAATCCCTGACTAAAAAATCCAGAAAAAAAGAGAGCAGGGGCGATATGTAGTTGTATTCAACTGTCAATCTGTTAGCAAAAAAGCTTTACCCAAAGAATATGTCAGTTGGTCTGGGACTAACATTTGGAGGCCTTGAAAAGTTACCTAAATCTTGAAAATCCGGATTGTTCGCGAGGTAAGTTGTTAAGTTATTGAGGTAGTTTAGGAAAAGTTAGAACAAAACGCAAGTGTAAAGCGGATTATAACCCTGGCCGTAACGAGCTTCGCCAACATTAAAGAGCTATGAAACCCCTCCCTGGAAAAACGGTAAAATTCTACCTTCTAACTTGTACCTTCTAACTTGTACCTTCTAGCTTCAAGAAACACCTTGTTTCTTGCTCCTAAAAATAAATACCTTCCCTTGTGCCAACAATCTTTCAGTCTGCTTATAACCGATCGCCCCCAAGTATACGGGAAAGTTCAAAAATGCCGGGATCTGGCATTTTGGAGCCTGTTAACGCATAAAAAAGTCAATTTAGCCAACAACTGACGGCCCCCGTGCCCCCGGTCTGCTGGCGGCTAACTGCTGAAAGCCTCTGAGGGCAAGCAGCGCCCTTCCAGCTTTTGGCAGTAACGCAAACGAGGAAAAAACTGTCGTGAAATTCCACTGGCTACTACCGAGTTTCTTAAGTGTATTTTTGCTCGCCGGAGCCGCCGAAGCAGCTAGACTGCAATCTTGGCGGTTTGATGCTTCAGAGAACCGGCTTTACATTACAACAGACGGGGGAGTACAACCCAAGGCTCAACTGATTTTCAACCCGACGCGGTTGGTAATCGACTTGCCGGGGACGAGTCTGGGCCGTCCCTCGGTCAGCAAACCGCTCTCAGGGGCGATCGAATCGGTGCGGGTAGGGCAGTTTGACAACGATACGACCAGAATTGTGGTCGAGATCAGAGACGGGTTTACTATAGACCCTCAG
This sequence comes from Microcoleus sp. T2B6, assembly GCF_036700475.1. NCBI lineage: Bacteria > Bacillati > Cyanobacteriota > Cyanophyceae > Oscillatoriales > Microcoleaceae > Microcoleus > Microcoleus sp. T2B6. The sequence continues at coordinate 25,279 of NZ_JAUBOZ010000068.1, forward strand.
CAAGTAAAATTCCGGGGAATTTCTCCGAGCGAGTGGACAGTGGATTTGCCAACGCCGGTGCGGGGAGAAACTCAAAATCCGATTTCAGAGCCAGGGGGAGAAAGGTTATCGGTTGAACCTTCAGCATCCCAAGCCCAGTCTGGCGAGGCGACTGTAGTTCAGAACGTTCAGGTGACGGCGGACGGTTTTTTAGTCCGCACTGCGGGCGGTCGCCCCCAAATTAATTTTGAACAAAGTCGCGCTGGGGACATCGCCACCCTCGATATTGAAGGAGCGAGTTTAGCGCCGGGTCTAAGCAGCCAACAGCCTCAAACGAACGGCCAGCACGGGGTTGACAAGATTGAAGTCCGGCAACTGCCAACAGACCCGCCCGTTACCCGCGTGACTTTGCGGATGAAGAGTCCTAATACTCAGTGGCGGGCGTCTGTGAGCAATTTGGGCGGGGTTGTGCTATTGCCTGGAAGTGTAAGACAGCCCTCGGTTCCCCGCAGCCTGACTGTAGCTCCTCCGGCGAGACAAGCTCAAGGAAATTTAGCGAGAGTTCAGTCAATTGATTTAGCCAGTAACGGCACGCAACTGGTGGTGAGAACTGACCGCCAAGTCTCCTATACCAGCGGGTGGGATCAGGGGTCGAGAGCTTACTGGATCAGGATCGCCTCTAGTGTCCTGACGGGCGAAATTCCTCAGCTCGATGCCAACAGTCCTGTATCGTTTAGTGCCAGCCAAGAAGATGCGGAGACTGTGGTGGTTTGGGTGCAGCCGCGATCGGGGGTAGAGGTCGGCAGGGTGACGAGGCCGAACCCGCAGTTGCTGTCTTTGCAGTTGCGATCGAATGCTAGCGCGCAGCCTTTGACTCGCACTCCCAATTTGCAGCCTTTGCCGAGAAGGACTTTCGGAACCGATGAGTTGCCCCAAGCTTCTAACCGCCGCGCCGTAGTAGCGATCGATGCTGGTCACGGTGGCCGCGATCCGGGGGCAGTCGGGATTCAGGGCATTCAGGAAAAGGAGATTGTTTTGGATATCTCGCTTCAGGTGGCGAGGCTGCTGGAACAGCAAGGGGTGCAGGCGGTGATGACTCGGACTGACGACAGGGAAATCGACCTGGATCCCCGAGTTTCTTTGGCGGAACGGGTGAATGCTAGTGTGTTTGTCAGCATTCACGCTAATGCGATTAATATGAGTCGGCCGGATATCAATGGCATTGAGACTTATTATTTCAATAACGGCCAAGATTTGGCCAGGGTGATTCACGCCAGTATTTTGGAGGGGACGGGGGCGAGTGACCGCCGAGTGCGGCAGGCGAGATTTTATGTTTTGAGGAAGACTTCTATGCCTTCTGTTTTGCTGGAGGTGGGTTTTGTTACGGGTGCTGAAGATGCTGCTAGGCTTTCTGACCCAGCTTACCGCAGTCAAATGGCGGCTTCGATCGCTCGCGGCATTTTGCTTTATCTTCAACAAAGATAATGGGCAGTGGGCAGTTGACTGTTGACTGTTGACTGTTGACTGTTGATTAATGTTATTGGTTATCTGTTATTAGCCACTGCAAACGATTAACAAATGACAACTGCCAACTGCCAACTGCCAACTGCCAACTGCCAACTGCCAACTGCCAACTGCCAACAGATAACTAACTATTAACAAATGACAACAGACTCTGGACAACAAAGAATCGGTATTTTTGACAGCGGCGTGGGCGGTTTGACTGTTTTGACCCAGTTGTACCGACAATTGCCCAACGAATCGATACTTTATTTTGGAGATACGGCGAGGCTGCCTTACGGCACTCGCACGCCGTCGGAAATTGTGGAGTTTGTCCGCGAAATTATGGCCTGGTTGGTGGAACAGGATGTGAAAATGGTCATTATGGCCTGCAACACCAGTTCTGCTTTGGCGATGGAGATGGTGCAGGCTGAATTTGATATCCCGGTGCTGGGAGTAATTCTGCCGGGGGCGCAGGCTGCGGTGCAGCAAGGCAAGCGGATCGGGGTCATCGCAACTCCTGCTACGGCTGCTAGCAATGCTTATCGAAATGCGATTTTGGAGATGGACGATTCTTGCCTAGTTTGGCAGGTTAGCTGTCCGGCTTTTGTGCCGCTGGTGGAGCAAAACCGGATTCACGACCCTTATACTTGTGAGGTGGCTCGGGAATATTTGGCTCCTTTGATTCAGCAGCGCATCGATACGCTGATTTACGGCTGCACTCATTATCCGCTGTTGGCTCCTGTGCTTCGCTCGCTTTTGCCTGCTGGGGTGACATTGATAGATCCTGCGGTACGGGTGGTGGCTGCTGCTGCCAGAGAATTGGAGCTTTTGGGGCTGCGGAATCCTGGTACTGCGCTACCGACTCGTTTTTGCGTGAGCGGCCCCCCGCAGCAGTTTGCCGAGTTGTCGGTGCAGTGGCTCGGTTGTACTCCTGCTGTTGAGAAAATATCCCTGCCGACAGTTGTACGTAGCGAAGCGGGGCGTAAGCCATCGCCCGTATCGCTGGAATCTGCCGAATAAGCCGGAAAATTTATAGGTTAATCAAACCCCCCAAAACTCAGGTAAAGCTGGCTCTGGGGGGTTTAATTATTGCGATGTAACCTAGCCATTACACATCAATAGGTAATATTATTGAACAAAAGCTTTGATGAACAATGCAAATAATGTCCTATACGTGCTGGAGCTCTTCAGCCTTGAACCATGTCACTCTATGTATCACAAGCAGTTTTACTTGTAGACGGCTATAACATAATTGGACTTTGGCCTCGACTCCGAGAGAAGCGCGATCGCGACGAACTCGAAACAGCTCGCCGCGAGTTGATTGAGGTTTTAGTTAACTACAGCGCCGTTCAAGATTTTGAGGCTCGACTTGTATTTGACGCGCACTATCGAGATACTCCCAGCGTTAAAGAAATTATTACTAAAAATTTATCGGTGCACTACACTGACTTCGGTCAGACAGCAGATACTTATATTGAAAAATCTTGTGCTAGTTTGCGCTACGAGTTGCGATCGGTCAAAGGTAAAGGCCGCATGATTGTCGCCACCTCAGACCGAGCGCAGCAATTGACCGTAGTCGGCTACGGTGCCGAATGGATGTCCGCCGAACAACTAGCGGCTGACGTAGAATCCACTGCCCGCCGCAGCGAGCGCCGGCACAAATCCCGCAAACAAAATTCCAGTCGCTTTCTCGCCAGTTCCCTCGATCCAGAATCCCAGCAGCGCCTCGCCAAGTTGAGAATGGGGCTGCATTAGCTGCTGAAACCCGCTCGCTGTCTGATAAAAAAAAAGTTTCTCAAAGGCCTTGCCAAATCGAGTAAGTTCAGCTATTGTTAGTAAATGTGGGTAACAAAAACCCCTAATCCTCGGTAGCTCAGTGGCAGAGCGGTCGGCTGTAATGAATGCAAGCCTTTGGCATCAACCAAAAGCCCTAGTGACATAGCAGCTCTATCCGGTAACGGATACTGAAAAATCGGGTGAATTCAAGGAAACCGCAGCACTTCGGGTGGCGGCAATCTTGAGCCAAGTCTGGCGAAAGGCAGCGGTTACGATCGCAAGTAGCCGGAAAGGTGCAGAGACTAGAGATGAGGAGCCTAACCAATAAATCTCATAGCGCCCGACATCCGACGACAGATCACAAACATGATTTGTAGGGATGATGAAATAGTCCGCGCCCTTCGGAAACGTTGGGATAAGTGTAACCGATTGGTCGTAGGTTCAAATCCTACCCGGGGAGTTAGTAAAAGTCTGAAGTTGGAATTTTCCCGCTTCAGACTTTTTGTTTTTTAAGATTTGAGATGGTTTGGGGTCAAGCTTTCTGGTAGCGCCTTAATTCACATCGCTGTGAGTGTGAATTAACTCACCTTCCATAGGTATGGAAATATTCAACTTAGACAACTCCGGGTTTAATATCGCCTTGACAATACCAGAACTCACCATCACCTCCAAACAACCAAGGGCTTGATGAAGAGCTAGTCGAGCGTGTTGCACAGAAAAACGCTCCCTAAACACCAGCACCAACTGCCGATAAATTTGTTCAATGTACTGAGTGCGGCTCAAAATTTCAATCAGCAAACCATAGAAACCTGTAACAGGCAACCGCTGACCGTTCTTAACATAACACTTGATCCGGTTAATTTCACCAGCATTATAAACAGCTACAAACTCAACATCAGCCTCCACTAGGTCTAACTGAAACACATTGTACGCCGAAAGTAGCCAAGGAGCCTCCTGCTGCGAGAAGCGCTGCATCACCTGCTTAATTGAACTCAACTCAACTCCAGCAATCACAGCTTGACCCAAAATATCATTAGTAAATCCCCCTTGAGCCAACCACTGAAAAGCTTTTTCCGGGCTTAAATTCAACCCCGAATCCCGCGCAATTTCCCTTGAATGTTCTTGTAAATCAGTGAATTGACCGTTAGCAGCGTACCAGTAATCGGCGAACCGAATGTGCTGTTTAACTCTGCTTCGCTGATTGTGGTCGTATTGAGATTTAAGCCAGTTGCTGTCGTGTTTCTGCTGCTCTAATGCCAAAATCGTGTAAGCCAATTCACGAGCGCCGGTATGAGCTAAAGTCATGCCCGCCGCTAAAATCGGGTCAGCAAAACCCGCAGCTTCACCCACCAAAAACCAATTTTCTCCAACTGTTTTATCAGCCAAAAATGACCAATCTTTTGTAGTTTCAATCTTTCCCGTACTGGTAGCATTAGCGATTAACTTGCTGATGCGGGCTTCGCTGTTGAGGGCTTCGGAATATATCTCCTCTGGCCGCTGTTTCATTTGCTTGTAATGTTCCGCAGGGCAAATAAAGCCGATACTGGTGCGAGTTGCGCCCAAGGGAATAAACCAAATCCACCCGTGACTCAAACTCATCACCTGTACGCGGGTGCCACCAACGCCAATTTCATCGGCCCATTCAGCGTTTGTCCAGTAGTCCCAGATAGCGATATTTTGCAACCGCGTCGGGCAGTGTGTTTCAATGCCTAACACTCGCCGCAGTACGCCGATGTGGCCGGAGGCATCGATGTAGTAGCGGGCTGTTATTTGTTCTTGCCGCAGTTGCAGGGCGGTAATGCGCTCGCCCTCTGTATCTACTTTAACAACGGGTGTTTCTTCTCTTACTAAGCATCCCATTTCTTCCGCGTGACGCAGCAAAATTTCGTCATATTTTGCTCGATCGACTTGGAAAGCAGTTTGCCGTCTCTGTCCCTCAAATTTAGCAGGACGCCGCTCATCTTTAAACTGTTCAGGCTTGATAAAATTAAAATCCCAAGGATGCGGATCTGTTCCCCAGCGATAGGTAGCACCGATTTTAATTGGGAAGTCTGCTGCTTCTACTTTGTCCCAACATCCCATTTCTTGAAGCACATCACTAATTTGAGGCAATTGACTTTCCCCAACGTGATCGCGAGGGAATTTTTCTTTCTCTACGATTAGCACGCTCAGATTGGGATTATATTTCTTTATCAGAGTGCCAGCAGTGCTCCCAGCGGGACCGCCGCCCACAATTACAACGTCGTAATGGCTCATATCCAATAGAGATAGTAGATGCTAATTTTGGGAATTGACGAGACAAAGGTATGACTGTTCAGCCTCGTCGGAATGAGCGAGGCTGAAATTTGTTTGCAACAGGTTTTATCCGACGGCTAGTTTTTCCTCTTCCGGGATATGAGAAGTGTGGGAAATATCCAAATTCTCAGTCCAAGTATGAGCAATATCCAAATTCTCAGTCCAAGTATGAGCAATATCCAAATTCTCAGTCCAAGTATGGATAAGAGTCGGTGCGAGTTCATCGAGCGCAGTTGAAGAATTGCTGTTAACTTCTGACATTATGAGTCTCCTTGTAAGTAATAAATTTTGTCTGGTTCTAAGAGTTGAAAATTTTACATCGGGTAAGCTATGCAGCTTTTAAAGGTTGCAAAATCTCGCGAGGTTTGGCAAAAGGTTGCTCAAAGCTATGCGTTTTTGCATAAACCAGAAGCTCAGCCGTCAGTTCTGTGAAAACTTCAAACAAGTTCTCAACTATCTCAAAAGCCTCTTGACGGCTTTCAATAGTCAGTTGTATTGTTTCGCTGAATCGCCTCTGCTGAGGTAAATCCTTACTGTGGTTGTTTTCCACCTCCAAATGAAAGCAGCCAAAATAAAGAAGCTCCTTTTGAGTAATTGTTCGCAGTTCTTCGGCAATTGGTGCTGCCGTTGACAAGAACACATTACCAGTTGCTTCTATCACTTCCAGGATTGCTAACTTAGCGATCGGACTGGCCCCAAAAGCGGAGCGAAAAATTTGATGTGATACCCACCGCGAAGCTTTAGCTTCTTCATTCCAGAGAAAATTTAAAGCATCACTGAACTTAACCGCTTTGTTAATACCCAGTGTTTCCAAATCTTCCAAAAACCACAACCAGTGATGATCGTCTTCATAAGTATGATTGTTAACTATTACCTGAAGAGGATCATTGGTTGGTTCTTCTCGGAACACATACTTGTTAAATTCACCAAAACTCATCACGAAAGGAGCAATGCAGGGAGCGAAAGCTAGGCGTTGTCTTGGGTTTATACTTTTGTCTCGCATAAACTCAAATAGCCCAGATTTAGCAAATTCGTGCTTCTTCTTTTCAATCAATGCTAGGACTTCTTCCATGGGGATGCACCTGATGATGGCAACATGGTAGCAAGTTGATCATTCTCAATCTATGATCTGAATCATGCTTGTTTATGATGCAGGTCATATTAGATTGTATTGTCGATCGCCTAAACCAATGTTTTCCAGCCCCGGGCGTCCCATTTTTTCTTGGTGACAAGGCTCAAAGCTAGAGCTAAACCTTGAAGTTATAGGGATCAGTCTGTCATGTGTGCGATCGGCATCACAGAATTTGTTACAATATTGCAATCAATTCGGTGAGGTGTCAGACCGTACATGATTAAGTCGGAGTTCAAACCAGATGTTCGGCTGTCCGTCCGGGCACTTTCAAAGTTTAGGCATCACGCTATCTAAAAAATCCCTGAGTAATTACTGATATTTTAAAGTATCCCCAATTACCCCATTTACAAAAAATACTTAAGTACGATCCGCCCGCGCTCCGATCGATATCAAGCGCAATGTTAACCCAAAACTTCGTCACAGAATAAAAACCATGAATGCACTTCCCGGTTACAAAATCACAGAAGTTGTTCAACTTGGTGTGAAGTCCATCATTTATCGCGCAGTCAGGGAATCTGATCGAGCGTCAGTCATTATTAAAACACTCAATACTGAGTACCCCACAATAGAAGAAATTACCCGTTTGAGACATGAATACAAAATTAGCTCGAATCTCCAACTCGAAGGGATTGTCAAACCCCATAGCTTAGAAAAATATAAAAACAGTTTCGCCCTGATCTTAGAAGATTGCGGCGGTCAATCTCTCCGACACCATCTCGCGGGTAAAAATATTAAAATTCAGAAGTTTTTGCCGCTGGCTATTCAAGTGGCTCAAACTCTCGGAGAAGTGCATCAAAACCAGATTATTCATAAAGATATAAAACCATCAAATATTATCATTACCCCAGATTTTCAACAAGTAAAAATCACCGACTTTAGCATGGCAACGCGCCTATCTAGAGAAGTCCACCAAAATAGCAATACCAGCGTGCTAGAAGGCACTCTAGCCTATATATCCCCAGAGCAAACTGGTCGGATGAACCGAGACCTCGACTACCGAACTGACTTGTACTCTCTAGGCATCACCTTTTATGAAATGCTGACCGGAGAGTTGCCCTTTAATTCAACCGACCCGCTAGAATTAATTCACAGCCACATTGCGGTGACGCCAGTTCCTCCCCATCAACTAAACAATGAAGTCCCGCAGATAATTTCATCTCTTGTCATGAAACTATTAGCTAAAAATGCGGAAGACCGATATCAAAGTGCCTTTGGAGTAAAAGCAGACCTGGAAAATTGTCTAACTCAGCTACAAACTACTGGCAAAATAGAAAATTTCATTCCAGGGACACTTGACAAATGCGGTCAATTTTTGATTCCCCAAAAACTCTACGGCCGCACACAAGAAGTCGCTGATTTGATGGCATCATTCGAGCGAGTCAGCTTTGGTAAAACAGAGATGGTGTTGGTAAGCGGTTACTCAGGCATTGGCAAAACCTCAGTTGTCAGTGAAATTCACAAACCAATTGTCAGGCAGCGGGGTTATTTTATAGCTGGCAAGTTTGACCAATTTAAGCGAGATATTCCTTATGCTGCACTGACTCAAGCCTTTGAGTCATTGATGCAGCAGTTATTAACAAAAAGCTCAGACGAGTTGGCAGTTTGGAAAGAAAAGCTTTTGTCGAGGCTAGGTCAAAACGGTCAAATTATTATTGATGTTGTCCCTTCTGTCGAACTAATAATTGGTTCGCAGCCTGGTGTTCCACAATTGGGGCCGACAGAATCTCAAAATCGCTTTAATCGATTGTTCAAAGAATTCTTGAAGGTGTTTGCCCAAACAGAACACCCCTTAGTTCTATTTCTGGATGATTTGCAGTGGGCAGATTTAGCTTCCTTAAAATTGATTCAGGAATTAGTTACTGACCAGGATAGCCGATATTTTTTAGTGATAGGGGCCTATCGAGATAACGAAGTAAATTCGACTCATCCGTTAGTTCAAACTGTCGATAAAATTCAACAGACTGGTGCTGATGTGCATCACATTATCCTCCCATGTTTAGATTTGAGCAGCGTCACTGAGCTAGTATGCGATACTTTGGGTAATCAAACTGAAAAGTTAAAGTTTTTGAGCGAGTTAATTTTTAATAAAACTGGCGGAAATCCATTTTTTATAACTCAACTTCTTTCAACTATTCACTCAGAACAAATGTTAGTTTTTGATTTCCCTGTTGGTGCATGGCAGTGGGACATCACGGAAATTGAAGCCGCTGGCATTGCAGATTACAGTGTCGTTGAATTAGTTGCTCGGAATCTTCAACAACTGCCGGAGGAGACGCAGCAAGTATTAAAATTAGCGGCTTGTATGGGCAACCGTTTTAATTTAGAAAATTTGGCAATTGTTAGAGAAAAATCCGGTTCTGAAACGGCGGCTGATTTATGGGATGCACTTCAAGCTGGTTTAATTTTGCCAATGAGCGATGCTTACAAAATTCCGATGCTTGATGAGGAAATCGTGAAAACACACGGGAGGGGTGGGAGGCCCATCCCACAAAACAATCAAAATCATCCCGCAATTATGCAACGCTCAATTGATTACAGGTTTTTGCACGATCGCGTACAGCAAGCCGCCTATTCTCTCATCCCTGACTCCCAGAAAAAACAAACCCACTTAAAAATCGGCTCCCTGCTATTGCAGGGCGGGCACGGGGGCACCGCCCCTACGGCATCGGAAATAGCAGAAAATATCTTTGATATTGTCAACCAACTCAATATCGGGGTGGAATTTATCACAAATGATGAACAGCGATATGAACTAGCTAACTTTAATCTCATAGCAGGCAAAAAAGCTAAGAGTTCTGCCGCCTATGAAGCAGCACTCAAATATTTTAATGTAGGTCTAGAACTTCTACCAGAACAAGCTTGGCAGAGTCACTACGATTTAATAATGGAACTCCATACCGAAGCGCTGGAATCGTCCTATATAAATACCGATTTTGAGCTAGCGTTCCAGTTATCAGAAGTTATTATATTACGCGCCACAAATTTGCTCGAAAAAGTCAAGGTTTATGAGCTAAAAGTTAGTTTCTACTTTAATCAAAATCAATCCCAAGCTTCGCTAGATATAGCTCTAAAAGCTTTGAAAATGCTGGGAGTCTATCTCCCTCAAAAACCAACTAAATTAAATATTTTTATGGGGCTAATACGGACAAAATTAGCTGTGGGAAACAAACGGATTGAGGATTTAGCTGAGTTGCCACCAATGACTGACATTCATAAAATTGCGGCTATACGGATTTTAACGAATATGTGTCCGGCTGCTTCTGTAACAGCACCCGATATGTTCCCACTGATCTCCTTTAAGATGGTTATTCTTTCTCTTAAGTACGGGAATGCGCCGCTGTCTAGTCACGGGTATGGAAGTTACGGGCTGATTCACTGTGCAGTATTAGGTGATATGAATTCTGGATACCGATACGGTCAACTAGCCCTGGCACTTTTAGAACGATTCCACACCAACTTGCACAACTCTCAAGTTTCACTAACTTTTAATGGTTTTATCCGTCACTGGTCTGAGCAGGTCAGGGAAAGTCTTATCGGTTTACTTGAGGGTATTCAGAGCGGACTAGAAACGGGAGATATCAGTAATGCTTGTTATTGTGCGAGTTTTTACAGCAATTATATATTTTTGAGTGGCGAACCTCTGGATTCTGTGGAGACTAAGCAGAGTCAATATATTCAAATGTTGGTTAATTATCAGAATGAATCTATGATTTATAAAGCAAAAGTTGGGGCGCAAGTTGTCTTAAATTTGCAAGGTAAAACAAAAAATCCTTGCCTATTGACGGGCGAAAAGTTTAATGAAGAAACTATGCTGCCAGCATTAAGGGAGGGTCAAAATTATTTAGTATTATTTGTAGTTTTTTTGTATAAAACGTGGCTAAATTATATATTTAAAGATTATGCTATATCTGCTGAAAATGCGGTGACAGCATCAAATTATTCGGAGGGGGCGATGTCTACGATGTATGTTCCCATCCACAATTTTTACTATTCCCTAGCGCTCTTAGCTTTGTATCCCACAGCTTCAAAAGTCGAACAGAAAAAACATTTGAAAAAAGTTGCTTCGCTTCAGAAAAAAATGAAGCATTGGGCTTTGAACTCTCCGGGAAATTATCAGCACAAATATGACTTAGTAGAGGCCGAGAAAGCGCGAGTATTGGGACAATATGAAAAAGCGGCTCTGTATTACGATCGAGCGGTGACAGGATCCTCGAAGAATGAATACATCCACGAAGCAGCGCTAGCAAATGAACGGGCGGCAGAATTTTATCTAGCTAACGGTCGAAACAAAGTGGCTCAGAGTTATCTGATAGATGCTTACTACGGCTATATTCATTGGGGAGCAACCGCCAAGGTCAAACATTTGGAGTCAGAGTATCCGATGTCTTTACCCCCTGCATCTGCGGCCAAATCTAGTAGCGATCGAACTATTACTAGCACTAATTATAGCACGAGCAGCAGTCAAAGCAGTTTATTGGATTTGACAACTGTTGTTAAAGCATCTCAAGCGCTAGCTAGCGAAATTGTGCTGGATAATTTGTTAGAAAAGTTAATGAAAATGGCGATCGAGAATGCTGGGGCCCAAAAAGGTTTTCTCCTGATGCCCAAAGAAGGAAAATTACGGATTAAAGCAGCGGCATCGGTGGAGTCTTCGGATGTTGCAGTTGAACAATGCCCTAGAGTATCTCCTGCAGAGGTTTTGCCAATAACGGTGATTAATTATGTTGAAAGGACGCACTCTGATGTAGTTTTAAGTCAGGCTGCTAGAGAAGGTCTATTTACAGATGACCCCTATATTAAAAAGCAGCAAGTGAAATCGGCGCTTTGTACTCCTATTCTGAATCAAAGCAAACTCCTCGGCATCCTTTATCTGGAGAATAATTTAATTAATGAAGCGTTTTCTCCAACGAGGTTGGAGGTTTTGAAAATACTTTCTTCCCAAGCTGCCATTTCTATAGAAAATGCCGTACTTGTTGCTAATTTGTCGGAGGCTAAGGAACAGTTGGAGGATTATTCGCGGACGCTGGAGGTGAGAGTAGAACAGCGCACGCAGGAATTAAAGACTAAAGAAGCTAAGCTGCAGGAAGCTCAAAAACTGGCGCACCTCGGCAACTGGGAATTTGATTTGGAAGGGGATAAATTAACTTGGTCTGAGGAAGTATTCCGAATTTTTGGTCTTGACCCTAAACTACCAGAACCCACTATTTTAGAACATAGGAAGCAAATTCATCCCGATGACCTACAGTTGTGGTTAGAGGCAGTAGAGCAGATTAGTCGGTTAGGAAATCCTTGCGAGTATGAGATGAAAATTTTGCGCCCTGATGGAGCTGTCAGATATATTTATGTTAAGGCGCAAGCTATTTTTGATGGCAGTAAGGTGATTAAATTATTTGGGACTATACAGGACATTACGGATCGCAAGTTAGCGGAGGATGCTTTGCGACTGTCGGAGGGGCAATTGAGAGAAAAAGCGACACAATTGGAAGTTACTTTGTCCGAATTACGATCGACGCAGACTCAACTAATTCAAACGGAAAAAATGTCTTCTTTGGGGCAGTTGGTGGCGGGGGTTGCTCACGAAATCAATAATCCAATTAATTTCATTTATGGCAATGTTCTCCATGCTAACGATTATAGCTCGGATTTGCTGGGATTGATTGAGCTTTACCAGGAGTCTTATCCGAATGCTAATCCTGAGATTGTTGCTAAAACAGAAGATATTGACCTCGCTTTTATTCAAGAAGATTTGCCCAAAATTCTAAAATCAATGCAGGTTGGGGTCGATCGCGTTCGCAATATTGTGCTGTCGCTGCGGAATTTCTCACGCCTGGATGAAGCCGAGATGAAACCAGTGGATATTCACTCCGGGATTGATTCGACTCTGCTAATTTTGCAGCACAGGTTGAAAAAGGATGCAGTCGGACATGGCATTGAGGTAGTTAAAGAGTACGGTCAACTGCCGAAGGTAAATTGTTATGCTTCGGGGTTAAATCAGGTGTTTATGAATATTTTGAGCAATGCAATTGATGCAGTGGAGTTAGGAGTTGGGCGACCGGGGACAACTGCCAAACTAGAAAATCCTTTGTCTCCAATCTTTGAGCGAAAGATTGAGATTCGGACTGAGGTATGCGACCAAAACAAGGTGAGAATTTATATTGCTGATAATGGTCGGGGGATGACGGAGGAAGTACGATCGCGAATATTTGACCCTTTCTTTACTACAAAAGCTGTGGGCCAAGGTACCGGTTTAGGGTTGAGTATCAGTTATCAGATTGTAGTAGAGAAACACGGCGGGAAGCTAATGTGCTTTTCCGCGCCCGGTGAAGGGGCTGAGTTTGTGATTGAAATTCCCGTGAAGCAGTGAACTTTTTTTAAGTTTTTATATAAGTTTTTTTAACCGCCGATAAACGCAGATGAACGCAGATAGAATTGTATCTGCGTTCATCTGTGTTTATCGGCTGATATCAAATCCGTTAGCATCGGAATAGTAAGGATCGTCAATTAAATAATTTCCCTTTTTTCTTGTGGGATGGGCGTCCCGCCCGTCTATCGGGGACGGGCGGGACGCCCATCCCACAACAAACAGGAAAAGTGGATTTTATTTAATTCTCATTCCTAAATTCGAGTTCACTGTTCACTCTCAACAGTCAACAGTCAACCGTCAACAGTCAACATCATTCCGGTGTTACCGGAAATGATATGATATCGGCCGTTAAAAATTCTCAATCTAAATATTAAACATCGCGTTCTGTCCGCACCCATTTAGTTTGCCGCTTCAGGATAAAACCTAAATACAAAGGGATTTTCCAAAGGATGTAAAAAGGTACAGATAAAAGAGTTGAGCCAGAAATATTCGCACGCCCAAATTTTGCCCAAGCGGCGACAATGGAAACTAAAATCAGCAATCCTTGTACTGCTAACAAGACGGCTGGAATTGGGGATGTTCCCAAAATGACTGCTAGTAAAGAGGCGGCAAAAGCAGCTAGCCAGATAGCGACTAAAAGCGATAGGGGAGGGACGCATAAGTCGAGGGCGATCGCCAATAAGTCAAAACGTTTTTGCTCGACTGAAGCTGCTGTCAGGCGGGGAGTTTGAGTTAACAATGTTTGTATGTGACCGTGTTCCCATCGGGTTCTTTGACTTGTGGCTGCTTGCTGCTGCTGTGGCAAACACCCGGTGACGTTTGCTTCGGGGCAGAATACTGTTGGATGTCCGGCGATCGCCAAATCCAAACTCATCTGCATATCTTCAACAATATTGCCGCTAGCTAGGGAAACTGATCGAATTATCGACCAGGGAAAAGCCATGCCTGTTCCTGTTAGTAAGGATGGGAATCCTAACTGTTTTAATCCGCTGGGACGGACTAAGTTTTTCACGAGAAAGGCTAAAGCAGAAATGGAATCTTTGGGGGTAGGATTGGGTGGCTGTTCCATTAAATAAGTCGCTTGTACGGGTCTTTGTTCGGCCATTGCCACCCGGGCTAATTTTTCTATAGAGTCTGGCTGACAGATGCAGTCTGCGTCAACCATGATTACTACTTCTGGGGGGTCTGATTCGATCGACTGCAAGCCGAAATCCAGTGCGTATCCTTTGCCCTTGCGTTGTGTGTCTTGGCGCTCGATCGCACTTGCACCGCAGTTACGGGCGATTTCTGCTGTGGCGTCCGTGCAGTTGTCAGCAATCACTAACAGGCGGTCTTGAGGTGTTAGCTGCGGCAATATGGTGGAGATGGTGGCCGCAATTCCTGCTGCTTCGTTGTAAGCGGGAATTAAAACTGCTACTTTGGGGCGGGGCGCTTTAGTTTCCGCTGTCTCGCCCTGGCCGGACAAGAAAGCTGCACTGCATTCTAGAAATAGAACTGCCACGGGAATTAGAAGGATCAGGGCGATCGCCCATAGCACAACATCAATCAATAGGAAGAGTAGCTGATTAATTTCCACAATTCTAGTACCTTAATTTTATTTTATTTGTTGCGTTCATCAGAAAAATGGGTTTGAAACCCCGTCCTTTTAGGACGGCTTTACAATTCCCTTGCGGGGTTGGGGAGGTATGGTTGCCTCCCCGCCGGGATATGGTTGTCCCGTTCTCCTTGCGGAGTAAAGTTAGCTTGTCGGTCAATGTTTTAAGAGCTTGTTAGGCTAGCAGCACTACTTCAGGGACCTTAAAGTTGTTTAACTACTAGCGACATAGCGGAAAACTAGCTTCGCATTCAAGGAGTGTCGTGACTCAAAAAACGTAGTCAATTAAGACTTAGGCTGGTCAGAATGGCTTGTTAGATTTCTCCTTCAAGCCTCATGCCTTTAGGCTGAGGTTCCTGACTGAGTTTATTTAATTGTATTGCACCTTTGTTAACTAACTGCGCCACGCTATCTAAAGTATCATCATATCATGCCCGCCAAAAATCACCCTTCTCACATTTGTTGTGAGAACTTAAGTCCTCCTAAAACTACTAGGACTAGCGTCCTCACTAAAAATTAATTTGATGGCGGTTGTGCGGTCGTAAATAATATCATATCATGTCAATTATGACAATGTTAAATCACTCAATTTAATTAAACCTCAAACAGGCCCAGACTGGAGAAACCTGGTTTCTTTTAGAAACCAGGTTTCTAGGTGTTCTATTTTTAATCAACTAAACACTTAGTCGATGTTTAACATCAAATCCAGTTGCATCCGAAAATAAAATCGAGTCAAGAGTTAACACTCAACCATTCAGTTTTTCGACACCGAGTCAACTGTCAACTGTCAACTGTCAACTGTCAACTGTCAACTGTCAACTGTCAACTGTCAACTGTCAACTGTCAAC
>NZ_JAUBOZ010000069.1:0-40618 GCF_036700475.1 Microcoleus sp. T2B6
CCCTATGCCCTATGCCCTATGCCCTATGCCCTATGCCCTATGCCCTATGCCCTATGTCCTATGCCCTATGCCCTATGGCCTATGCCCTATGGCCGCTTATCAAGCGTGCACCTCATGTTACTCAGAAAGGCTATACAACTATAACATTTTTTAGGACAGCCCCCCGATTTCAGACGATCGCTGGGGGTTTAATTCTGCCGAAGGACCAATACCTTCTGCGGTTTGATGACTCAACTTTTCGTGAGTCTTCATCCATTTCCACTTGTGCACAGTAGCTTGAGGATTGAGCAATGTGGTAGCGATGCCGTAAACAATAGTAGGCAAAACCTCCCGATTTAACCAACTTTGTCCTAGCTTTCTCATGTAGTGCAGTGCCAAAACTTTTCGGAATTTGTTTAGCCTTTTCAAAAGCGGCAAATTCTTAAAACATAACTGTTCGTACTCGTTGAGCGATAACTCTTTTTCTCCCCGCAAGCGCCACAGTTGGTTTTCCTTGACACAATCAGAAGCTAAGCTGTTCGACATTCAAACTGCACTATTTGTGGGCCAGACCCCATACTGCAAGGGGTTGAGGCAATAAATTTAAATGACTAACAGCTTATGCGCTTCTTCAGCCAGTGCTTATCTGTGAGAGAGTTGCCTCTAATTCGATAATTTCCCAAAGGTTCTGTCGCCGCTAGCAAACCGTACTTTTGAGCAATTTTGGTAAATAACTCTGTATCTTCTCCTACCTGCCAATCTTCGGGAAACCCGCCTTCTTGGAGTAGAATAGAGCGATCGACTACAACAGAAGACGGGAAAACCCAAGGACATTCGCCTGTCTCCTTAATCGCCTGCATTTCTGCTTTAGTGGTAGGATAGGTGGGAATGTAACTCAACTTGTTGCCGCGCTTGTCTAAATACCGCAAAGCGTGAGCCACAGCTTTGACTTCGGGATTGTCTGCGAGCATCTTCAAACAAACTTCTAACTTATTGGGTTCCCAGGTATCGTCGCTGTCGATAAACGCTACCTACTCGCCCGTTGCCCGATATATCATTAAATTTCTAGCCTTAGAAACCCCGTAATTTTGGGGATTCTGGAAGTATTGAATTCTCGAATCTTGCTCGACCAGCTTAGCAGCAACTTTGTCAGTAGCGTCAGTAGAGCAGTCATCAACAATTAAAATTTCTAGATTCTTGTGGGTGCCATTGAGTACGGAGGCAACTGTCTCGGCCAGAGTGTCGGCAGCATTGAATGCAGGAATGATTACGCTGACTTTTTGGCTGTTCATAACTTGCATTAAGGTGTGGTTTGGTAGTTGTTCGCCGAAGTATATAGCAATCCTAAATGATTTGTGTAATTCTTGTAGGGGCTCTCCCCACGCCCGGTTGCCCCGATGCAGGCTGGGGTAGGCATTCTTGGCGCTACCCCTACATATTTTTACAACTGATGCGAGGATTGCTATAGTCTCGAAGCAGACACTCTGACTCATTTACTTGCAAGTACCTGTAGTAAGGAAACTTGCCTACATACTGCCAATATAACAGGTTTACGGACATTAGTGCGAGCTACCATAAGGAGGGGACAGCCGTTAGCAGGCGGAGTGCAGACTATTATTTGGCGGGCAATTTTTCTGACACGAAGGCCACGGGTGCGAGGGATTGAGGGTTTTTACGGGGGACTGGAGTTGTCCTAAATTCGATCGCATCTTTTTGCTTTAATAGGACTTACCCAGAAAAACCCGGTCTCAATCAAAATCATTGGTTTGAGAACTATAGAGCTACTAAAAAACCTGGTTTCTGACTCAGAGCGATTCCGGTTAATCGGTGAGCATAAAATTGTTTTTCATGGGCCAGAGGCTGGCGAGTGAGGACTTTGATTCCTCACTCGCCAGCCTCATTATAATTATTTAATCAAACTTGAGAGCCAGATTGGGTAAATCCTGTTGTATTGATTAACTAACCAGTCGAACAACTGCCCAAAAACGGCTATAGCAATCCTAAATGATTCAGATAAATTTGTAGGGGTAGTGCTAAGAGTGCCTACCCCCTATCTATCGGGCAACCGGGCGTGGGATTGCCCCTACAATAATTATGCAAATGATGCGAGGATTGCTATATGCTAAATCTGCTCTATGTTGGATTACCATAGCCATCACCTAAAATACTGATTATTTTGCTGTTGCTTAATCATGCTCTGAAACAAAAATAATTTGAAGATTCAGAAGCTTTGTGAATCCTGGTTTATATGATTGGCATCTTTAGTTTTTTCTATCGTAAATCAGCAACGGCGTTTTTGTAGGTTCCTCAGCTCTTTTGAAATCGGTATTTTCTTAAAAAAGATGCTTTTTCAAACTTGTTTAATTATGAATTGGCCATAAGCTGTCCCTGATTTTTCTCTTCCTCTTGTACCGCGATCGCCTCCCAGGGTCAAATCGTTTTTCCGTCTGCCATAACAGGTAATTTATCTGCGATTGAACTTAGTATTGCTAGTTCTTAGGGAAGACCATCATAAAATTATACTGTAAAAAATCCTCGCCTCACCCGTAAAAAATGTTGCCAAATTTCTTGAGTAAAGTGCGAATTTATACTTGTTGCCTAACAGTCTTGGTGTTGGGTGGCTGCCAGCAGCAGCTACAGCCAAACTTGCAGCAACAGCGCAGCAAACAGGGGATGGCAGTTTCAGCTCACCCTCTGGCGAGCGCTGCGGGGCTGGCCGTGCTGCAACAGGGCGGCAATGCAGTGGATGCGGCGGCTGCTACGGCTTTGGCGATTTCGGTGGTGGAGCCTTTTTCGGCGGGTATCGGTGGCGGGGGTTTTTTACTGCTGCGGCGGGCGGAAACGGGGACTGTGCAAGCGCTGGATTTCCGGGAACGAGCTCCGAAACGGGCGGCGCGGGATATGTACCTCGACAAGCAAGGGAAGGTACGCCAAAGGGCAAGTCTGGACGGGCATTTGGCGGCGGGTATTCCCGGCACTGTTGCTGGACTTTATACGGTGCACCGCGAGTATGGTAAGTTGCCTTGGGCACAGGTGGTGGCGCCGGCGATCGCCCTGGCTGAAAAAGGCTTTCCGGTAAGTTCGCGGTTTACCACGGCTACCGGGCGACGACAGGATGTACTCAAAAAAAACCGGGCGGCGCGGGAGGTTTTTACTCGCGGTGGCATTTTATACCAACCTGGTCAGCTTTTGGTGCAGCGGGATTTGGCGCGGACTTTGCGACAGATTGCACAAAATCCGCAGAGTTTTTATAGCGGGGACATTGCGCGGGCGATCGCCGCCGATATGGCTAAAAATGGCGGCATTATCACTCTCGAAGATTTGAAAAACTATACGCCGATTTGGCGGAATCCGGTTTGCGGCAACTTTCGCACTTACGAAATTTGCGCGATGTCGCCTCCTTCTTCCGGCGGCGTTCATTTGTTGCAAATCTTAAATATTCTGGGAGATACGGATCTCAAGAGGTTGGGGAGGCAAAGTCCAGATACTTTGCACTTGCTGGCGGAGAGTATGAGGATTGCTTATGCCGATCGGGCTGAGTATTTGGGCGACCCGGATTTTGTGAGTGTACCGGTCAAAGCTCTGACTAGCACCAATTATGGCAAATTCAGACGATCGCAAATCCAAATGTCAAAAGCCAGACCCTCCAGCGAGGTAAAAGCTGTTGACGCTGAAACTTTGAGCCGCTTTGTGTGGGAGTCTCCCGAAACTACCCACCTAACGGTAGTTGACAAAGAGCGCAATGTGGTATCCTTAACTTTTACAGTGAATGGCGGTTTTGGGGCGGGAGTCGTGGCTGCGGGTACGGGAATTTTGCTCAACAACGAGATGGATGATTTTGCAGCCGCGCCGGGAGTGCCGAATTTGTTTGGTTTGGTGGGCG
The DNA here is from genome assembly GCF_036700475.1 of Microcoleus sp. T2B6. Lineage (NCBI taxonomy): Bacteria > Bacillati > Cyanobacteriota > Cyanophyceae > Oscillatoriales > Microcoleaceae > Microcoleus > Microcoleus sp. T2B6. The sequence continues at coordinate 3,863 of NZ_JAUBOZ010000069.1, forward strand.
GGGAGGCAAATTCGATCGCCCCAGGGAAGACTCCTTTATCGAGCATGACGCCGGTCATCGTGACAGAAAATGGCAAATTTCGCCTCGCTGCGGGGGCTCCCGGAGGCAGCACGATTATTACCACGGTGTTGCAAATTGTACTGAACGTATTGGTTTACGACATGAATGTCGGCGATGCTGTATCTGCACCGAGGATTCACCATCAGTGGCAGCCCGATCGCCTGAGGGTGGAACGGGGAGGTTTTGAGGCTGCGACGCTTTCGGAGTTGCGGCGGCGGGGACACCAGATTGTTGAAGGTGACGGCTGGGGCAATGCCAATGCGATCGTCCTGACTGCAGACGGTTGGTTGGAAGGGGCTGCCGATCGGCGCGGGGAAGGAGAAGCAAGGGGATTTTAGTCAACAGTCAGTCGATTAGAGATTTTAGATTTTAGACTTCGGCCAGCGGTCGAGTGGCGCGAGGGTCGAAGGATTTTAGATTTACTCCACAGATGAATCTGGGATGTTGAACTAGGGTAAAAAATTTTGATCTCTCTACGACAGGAATCGGGGGCTTGTATGGTTTTTTTGGGGGAGGTCATGAGTCATGAGTCATTAGTCATTAGTCCTTAGTCATTAGTCATTAGCTATTAGTCATTAGTCATTTTGGAGAGCGCCAACGGTATCCAAACCGGGTTTCTTGGGTCTCCAGTGCGTAAGTCCTGAAATTATTAGTCTGTGTACGTGTATTTTTGCATCCGTATTTTTGCGCTGATGTTTATAGGCTGACTTATTGCCAAGAACTACCAAAAAGAATAACCATAGAAAGCGTATATACACTTATGTGTAAAGTTATTGTAAAGGCACTAGACATTGATACTTATATAATGTAAAAATTAAGTTGTGCAGAGAATCAGGTTTGTATCTTCCAGGAAAAATTTATGCTAATTACTCACAAAATTGCTGCCTTAACAGCTACATTAACTACTGCTCTGAGTTTGTTGGCAGCGCCAGCAATGGCATTTTCGGTAGGGGCAACTAATAACACTGCGACTTTAAGAAATAATTTATTGGGGGCTAATACAGCCGGGTTGAGTAATTTCTCTGTTTCAATTAGGGGTAATTCGGCTGCTTTTGGTACTTTCACTAATGACCCCTTCGGTTTGACATCAGGTGTTGTTCTGAGCACTGGTAGAGTCGCCGATATACCGGGTACGAATCAGACAGATAACTTCACGATAAAGGACAGCGATTTAAGCACGGACTTTGGATCTGAAGGTGAACAGGGGGATGTGACTCAGCTAAACCTCAGCTTTTTTGCTGATAGCACGGTTCAAAAGTTGTTCTTTCAATATGTATTTGCTTCTGAGGAGTTTCCTGAGTTCGGCGCTTATGAAGAATATAATGACGATTTTGAACTGCTGCTGAACGGCACTAATTTGGCCAAATTGAGCGACGGAAAAACAGTTACGATTAATAATCTGGTTCCAGATCCATATAATCGCTCTACATATCACTCAGACTATATTGACAACCCAAGTTTGACAGGTATTGCTGCTAACATTGTTAAGCTCGACGGTTTTACTAAAGTTTTAGGTTTTGAGGGTTTGCTCAAGCAAAATCAGAGGAATGTTCTCAGTATCCGCATTAAAGATGTGGGCGATGGCAAGTTAGATTCTGCTGTATTTATTAAAGGCGGTTCTGTGGGGACGGTTCAAGCTGAGCCGGTTCCCGAACCGATGACTGTGGGGGGTTTGATGGCGGGAGGCGCTATGCTGGCTGCTGGACGAAAGTTACGCAATGGCCGTGGCGGAAGTAATTAATAACGGATGTTGAAGGCAGAAGGCAGAAGGCAGAAGGCAGAGGGCAGAAGGCAGAAGGCAGAAGGCAGAAGGCAGAAGGCAGAAGGCAGAAGGAAAAAACAGAACAGGAACCATTTTGGCGGTTGCTGTAATATGAATCTCGATTAGCCGTGTTGGAGACAGAAAGGGGGTTTGATGAAGGAAAAGACCTTGTTGCAGTTGTTGAACCGGGTAAAAAAACTCGGTTTGTGCGATCGCGATCGCGTAATATCATATCAAGTAATTCAACCATTATGGGTACGCAGCGAGGAATGCAAGTCCTCATACAATTATGACGACGAATGCCCTCACTACGAACCAATTTTCTTGCGGTTGTTCTAGCGGACAGAATATAAGTTTTCATCCCAAATTCGCAAAGGGCGGATTTTTTTATGTTTGGAGTTGCAACAAATATTGCGGGTAAAACCCGCGTCTACAACCACTGACTAAAAACTAAATAATTTAGCTATGAACAGTACCATCGGGTAAGATTGTACCTGTTAATGTAGTCCGGGTAAGTTTGACCATAACTCGATCGCCGTAACCGATTTTCGCTCCTGTCAAGTCAGCACCGCTCAAGTCAGCACCGCTCAAATCGGCTCCGATTAAGTTGGTTTCTCTCAAGTTGGCATTGATCAAACAAGCTCCTAACAAATTAGCCCTGAACAAGTTTGCTTTGTGCAAATTCGCGCCTGTGAGGTTGACGTTGTGTAGAAAAGTATCGCTTAAGTCGGCTTCACTTAGGTTTGCATTGCTCAAGTTTCTCCCTGAAAAATCCTTTTCTTTTAAGGAGGCTCCTTGGAAGTTGGAACCGCTCAAATCGGGAGCTTGCGGCCCAGCTTGGCGGTAAGACTGAGATGGTGGCGGCTGCGATTGGTAGCGCGACGCCTCTGAATAGGGCCCTGCAGGGTTTCCCCCATAGTTTCCCGGATAATTTCCAGGATATTTTCCTGAAGAGGGTTCAGAAGAGTAGCGGGGTTCTTTTGGGGTGGCCGGTGGTGGCTGGGTGTTTTGCTGCTGGGTGTTTGGATACTGAGTATTTCTGTACTGAGTGTTTTGGTACTGAGTATTGGGTTGCTGATTGTTTTGGTACTGAGTGTTTTGGTACTGAGTATTTGGTTGCTGGGTATTTTGTTGCTGGGTGTTTCTGTACTGGGTATTTTGTTGCTGGGTATTTTGTTGCTGGGTGTTTCTGTACTGAGTATTTTGTTGCTGGGTATTTTGTTGCTGGGTATTTTGTTGCTGGGTAGTTTGTTGCTGAGTGTTTTTGTACTGAGCGTTTTGTTGCTGGGTAGTTTGTTGGTGAGTGTTTCTGTACTGAGCGTTTTGTTGCTGGGTGTGTTTGTGCTGGGTGTTTTGTTGCTGGGTGTGTTTGTGCTGAGTATGTTTGTGCTGAACGTTCTGATTCTGACCTCTTGGTTGAATCGATCGCAATTGTTCGCGAGCTTGATTAATTTCCTTAATCTTTTCTTCAGCTTTCTGTAGTAGTCTGGGATTGTCTTTGGGGATGCGATCGGGGTGCCAAATGAACGCTAAATCCTTGTAGGCTTGGCTAATTTCTTCTCTGGAAGCTCCCGGCAACAGTCCCAGCACTTTATAGTATTGGTCGAGGTCGTTCATTGTACCACCTTTCGCTTTAAGAAATTAGGAATTAAAAATTAAGATCGGAGCAAAAGCCGTTCTCAAAGCTTGCTTGTCCGATCGTGCATTAGATGAACAATAACTCAGCTAAGCCGCTGCTGGCAAAAAGTCTCGAATTCGCTGCAAGTATGTTGCAGCATCCTCCAGCATCGGAAAGTGAGCCGTATTCGGAATTATAACAAATTCTACTTTTTTGCTGAGGGAGGCCGCTTGCTCTCCCATGACGGCGGGGATAATTTGGTCAAATTCTCCTGCCACAAGCAGTGTGGGAACACTCAGCCGCGCAAATTCTTGGGGCATTTCCTCGGCTGCTCTTTTGCTGACGGCTGTCACCATTGTACCTATAGCAGCTTGCTCGTCTGCCATTAAAAAATCCTTGAGAAACGCCAGACTGACCTCTGTGGGCAGGGAACGGCGCAAAAACCGGGCCATAAATAGCCGATCGGCAAAAGGGATCGATGCCAGCCAAGATGGTCTAAATTTTACCACATAGCCACCGAATTTGTGAAAAGTTGTAAAAGATTTTTCATCGTATTCAAAAATCCCGCTGCAAGTGAGAATTGCTTTTTCTACTTTTTCAGGGTAAAGGTTGAGAAATAAAGTAGCAATTGATGCACCTGTAGAGTGAGCATTGAGAAAGACGCGGCTTAAATTCAGAGATTCTAATAATTCCGCTAAGTCGTGGGCATAGGTTTCGAGTTCGTAGCTGGACTCAGGAGGCTCTTTCGGCAAGGGCGATCGACCAAAACCTCTCATATCGTAAAGCAAACAATCAAAATCATCAGCAATAGCCCGTGCCGTGCTTTCCCAGTAGCGCGCCGAGCCCGCCCAGCCGTGCAGGAATACCATCACTGGTTTCCCGCTAGGTTGGGCCGTGTTATCTGCCGTTATCCACTCGTAATAATGTTCTACACCGCGAATTGAAATGAAAGACATGATTAAGTAGTTTTGAGTTGTGAGTGATAATTTTAAATCATATAGGAATGAGGGGCGATCGCGTCTCACTCAGTTAGCCGAACTCGTATAATGTAAGCAGCAAAAGATTAAAAGGAAATTTAATATGAAAGAATTAAATAAATTAGAATTGGATGGAATTAAGAACATGGGGGCAGTTAAGACTCAGGTAAAGCTGACCAATGCCATAGATGAAGCTCTAATTAGTCGGGGGTTGCTCGCGCCTCGGCTGTTGCGTGAGTGTGAAATAGAAGCTCTAGTAGATACAGGATCGGTTTATCTAGTAATTTCAGCAGAGATGGTACAGCAGCTAGGTTTACGAATTATAGGACAGCAGCTTGTTAAGTATGCTGATGGTCGTCAGGAAACCGTAGGAGTAACGGAGGCTATATTAATTGAAATTGAGGGGCGTAGGACTACCGAGGATGCTCTGGTAACAGGTGATGAGGTGTTGATTGGTCAGGTGGTTTTGGAGAAGTTAGATTTGCTTGTCGATTGTAGGAATCAGCGGTTAATCGGGAATCCCACTAATCCTAACTATCCTGTAACTTATATCAAGTTAACAGGCGGATGCTAAAAAAAATACCCAGATTACCAACTTCTTAAAAAAGTCGGTAATCTCAAAAAAATCTGCGTTAATCTGCGTCAACCCGCCCACATCTGCAGTCAAAAATTACCAACATAGGAACCAATCATAAATCTTAAGCCGCAGAAGCAGCCAGCCAAAATAAACCATCTACCAAAAGCGTGCTTAACACTGCTCCGCTAAACGCGCGCCAGTGCAGTTGCGTGCCGCGCAAACTCAGCAAACCGACTGTTAGCAACACAGCGATTAAAACTAAAGCACAGCCTATGCCCCAAGGAGTTTCAATTTGACCGATCGCACTTTGAAAAATCGGCATAGCTAATTCCGGTTCCGCGTGCATCACTTGCCGCCAGTAGGGCATCAACCCAGTTAAATAAAAATATAAATCAGTAATGGCAGTACCGAATAGCGAACCCAAGTAAAAATAGCTGCCAACTTTTCCCCAAGATTTGCCCAAGCACCAAATAGCAAAAGGCAAGCCAATTGATTCTATAGGTAGATGTAAAATTGGTTCCCATCTAAACCAGCCCCAATAGATAGAACCTGCGAGCCAACATCCGGCAAATCCTAATAATAAATCTCCCCAAAGTTGTGTTTTGGGGCGGAAAATTAGAATTAAACTCAGAACGAACCAGGGGATAGTTGACAGCAAACTGATGGTTGGATATAAGCGCACTAACGGTGCTTGCACGAAGACGGGAATTGAGACTAAAAAAGCTGAGGCACCAAATATCAACCACTGTTTGATGCTGTTGGTTGTGGCTGAAGTGAGAGAATTGTCGAGGCGGGCGATGGTGGCAATAGGTGCGATCGCTGAGGATACTAAATTTAGATTAAACAACTGATTGGACTCCGTATTGTTTCAATAGGTGGACTAAAAATTTTGCTGCGGTTGTGGGTGCGACAGTCTCAATGCCGGCGGCGGTTTGGCTGACGTGCCAGCCTTTTGCCGTTTGAGGAGCTCGCCATAAATCCAAATGTTCGATCGCGGGATCTGCATAAAAGCTTTCTCCACCGCCACCGAGAATTGCCGAACTCCAGTGCGTAAAGCGATCGTGGCTGATTCGGTGGATCGGAAAATTGCCCCCCAGGGGTACTCCCCAACCGTCTAAGGCAAAAAATGCCCCGACTTTGCCGCCGAGTTGCTGCCACATCCAAGCCGCCCCGATCGCCCCGGCTACTCCTGCCGAAAAGCTGACAAATACTAGACTTTCTCCTGCTAAGTCTTCGGTGCACAAAAAGTGCAATATGTCAAGAGCCGAGAAAGGTGGATATTTATGAGCGGGAAAAATCTTGACACGATCGACTATTTGCTGGTTTGGGCGATCGGCTACCAGTCCCCAAAGCCCCGAAAGTCCCGTCAGGAAACAGTCGGTTAGCTTTGGTTCGTGGAATCCGGGGCAAATTACCAGTCTCATAGTTCGTCAAGAAAGTTAATATAGTTCGCAACATAACTTTATCATATGCCTACTATATCATATACTACCCCAGGGGATAGGGTGTTAAACTTATAATAGAGTCAAGTTTGAAGAGTATCCCCCCAAGTTAAATGCTGGGAACGCTCCAAACCCCATTAATCTGAGGCAAGGTGAGGGAGTCTTAAGAAAACATAAAACTTATCCCCCCCGACCCCATTCCCTGTCAAGCTTAGCAAAGCCAGATTCTAGTTTTAAGCAGTTCTGTATTTAGATTTAACTTTTCTGGCGGCGTCGAAGCCCGGTCCAAAAAAGCTTAAAGAAACAGGATTGTGAAAATTAGAGGCCTGCCAGCTTAGCTGCCCTACGAATTTCGGGTCAGGGTCAATCGATTTGAGATTTGAGATTTGAGATTTGAGATTGACTTGCGCGAGATAAATGCGGAGGCTTGAGGATTTTCGATTTGGGATTGATTCCACGGATAAATCACGTGGCGGGTACCACCTTTGAAATTCTTGGTCAAAAAACCGACTTAGGACTGATGCTCATCAATCCGGTTTCTAGGATAAATAAGAGGTTGCACCGGGAAGTATGGGCCAAGAAACCGGGAATCAGCCCCGCGCACGTCTGTCGTGCGATCGCACACAATGAAAAATCTCCGATTCCCCCTTCATCCTGCCTGGATCTCTTAGAATAAATAAAATTGAGGAATACAAAGTGGTTGCTTCTCCAGAAAAAATCGATTTCAAAACATCTGCAGCACCCGCAAGCAACGATCGCGTTGCTGTATTGCTGATGGGTTACGGCGAAGTCGAAAGCTACGACGATTTTGCCAACTACAACGAACAAGCTTTAAATTTGCTTACGGCAAAGTTTGCGCCAGTACCGCTTTGGATTTATCCGCCGCTGGCGAAGATTTTAGCAATCTTTGACTTGCACGAGTGGAGTCACCAACACGGTCAATTCGTTTCGCCGCACAATGCAATTTTTGAACAGCAGCGCGCTGGGATTGAAAAGAATTTACAGGAGAAATGGGGCGATAAAGTAAAAGTGTTCAAAGCTTTTAACTTTTGCGCGCCGTTTTTGCCGGAACAAGTAATCCCTCAAATTCAAGCAGAAGGATTTGACAAAATTCTGATTTATCCGCTGTTGGTAGTTGATTCTGTTTTCACCAGCGGCATTGCAGTCGAACAGGTGAATAAAGCTTTAGCACAAACCTTTGATGGCAAAGAACATTGGGTAAAAGGACAGCGCTACATTCCTTCTTTTTACGATGAACCTGCTTACATCCAGCTAATGGCGGATTTGGTTGAAGAGGAAATTAAGAACGATTTAGCTGTAGCGCATTTGCCTTCTCAGATTGGGATTGTGCTGATGAATCACGGTTGTCCGCACAAGGCGAAGGGCTTTACTTCGGGAATTGTGGAAAGTCAAGCTTTGTACGATCGCGTGCGGGAACGTTTGATGTATCGCTATCCTTTGATTTCGGTGGGTTGGCTGAACCACGACACGCCGCTGATTGAATGGACACAGCCGGATGCGACGTTAGCTGCGAAGAATTTGATCGATCTGGGTGCAACTGCGATCGTCTTTATGCCGATCGGATTTGCGACAGAAAATCACGAAACTTTGTTAGATGTAGACCACATTATTGAGTCTTTGCAGAAACAGCGTCAAGGAGTTACTTACCGCAAATTGCCTTGCGTTAACGACCATCCAGAGTTTCTGAAAATGGCCGCTGAGTGGGCAAATCCGCAGATTGAAGCGTTGTTGAGTGAAACTGCGATCGCTGTTAATCCGAGTTTGGCTGCGGCGCACCGCGAGCACGCGCATTCTCATGAAGGGCACGGTCATTCTCATGGGGGACACGGGCATTCTCATGGTGATCACGGGCATTCTCATGGTGATCACGGGCATTCTCATGGCGGGCACGGGCACAGTCACTAATAGGACTTGGGCCTGAGAGCTCAGAAACCGGGTTTTTTGCGAAGATACTGCATGGAAATGGCAGATTTAGTGAAAAACCCGGTTTCTTTTGTTAGGGTGCGTAGGTCGAAATTTGGGCGAAAAGGGCGATCGGCTACGGGATAGCTATGCTTTACGGCTTTTTTATCAGATTTTCTGTGCTTGTCAAACATCCGCTTAGTCGCTACACTGTAGATACTCTGTATATACATTATTTTACCAAAGGTTGATTAACAGTAAGACTTTTTCTGACATTTGCTAACAATCACTTACATTTGCCTTCTGGTCTTCATGTCATATAGAATGAATTTAGCCACTCAGATGTAGGTGAAAAACCTTGGTAGTACGCAACCGCTATATAAATAAGTTGCCTCTACATTATCAAAGCAAATAATCAGATTGGCGTGGGGCTGTAAGCGATAACCAAGCTGAAGGCAAGAATATAAGTGCTTGTAGAAAATTCTACGGGCATCGGTTGATACGCCTTGGTTGATATCTGATCTCAACTTATGTATTTGTTAGCAAATGTTAGCAAAAAAGTATCGGTAAATTCCTCAGAGTAATATTACTAGCTAGGGCATCGGTACAGTATTAGGAGTTGACAAAAAAAGAGATGAAAGGCTTGTGAGATGAGGATTACATCTGTTCACAATCTTAAAGCATAGCTTTGAGCAGTGAACAGATGGATGACGAGGCGAACAAACTTCTTACTCACTATCTTGGGGAATAGGTGTTGCGCTCGCGCCCATTTTCCAGCTTCCCATCGCGCTCGCCTTACTTCTCTCCTAACTCGATTTTCGATTTTTTGCTGAAAATCAGTTGATCGCAAAAACCGGGTTTCTCCACAATCCAAAATCTTTTTGGTGAATATCAGACTGGAAAAAACTCGGTTTTTGCCTACATTATCTATTTCTTGAAGTTGAGCGTAGGCGTTTTACAAAGGTCAACACCATATAACTCAGTGGATTTGCCGTCTGAGTATTCGGCGCTGACATCAAAAATACAGCCCGCTTCCGAGCCGCCGTAGTCAGCTTGATCCCAAGAAAAATTTTGCGTTTCCCGATCGGCAATGGGGGACGGTAGCTCGTTTTTTCCCCAATCATTTGTATCGGGAGGGCCGATATAGATGGCTGTCATCGTCTTGCCGCTGTTGTTAATTACCGAAATTTTGATTATCTCAGCGAAAACGCTAGCTGCTGTCAGCGCTAACAGGGGCAGTGACAGCCCCGCAGCGATCGTTACTTTGCTTAACAACTTGTTAATCATTTACCCTCGTACCTCAAGAAGTGTGATATTTATTTAACTTTAGCAGAATACTTTTTTAAACGTCTCCTGCTCAATAGTCCGGACAGTTTTTATATGGCCCAATGGCTTATTCTCGGTTGACTTCGCAGCCCCTGTGGATAATTAAATCAATGTCAGCTCCACCCCGCTCGTTGCATTTAATTGGACTTTATTTATGATCCTTGCGCTGTAAAGCTTGTAGTCTCGTTCCAAAAACTGTCCGGAGTAGTGCTGCTAAAGTAACACTAATTGAGGCGTATTAGCCACAACTTTATGAAAGCACCCTACAGGCCTGGAACTTAAATTATAAGCTTAGGAATGAGAATTAAATAACTTACACAAGGAAAGTGGGGTGTCCCGCCCGCCCTTTTTGGACGGGCGGGCGGGACACCCCACAATAACAATTACAATTGTAAGTTATTTAATTTGCGAGCCTTAAGCACAATCATCGTATTAATATCCATAATTAATCTTTACAGATTAGAGATTAGAGGAAAAGAAAAATTATTTGTCCGTACATTCCTGCTCCCATAATCTCTCTATTTAGCACTCGGTTGCGGATGCAAACAGTAGTCATTGCAGCCCATAAATGGGGTTTTTCGCTAAATCAAATTGCCGCTGAGTATGATTTAAGTGAAGCTCAAGTGAACGATGTATTCGCTTTTTATGCAGTCCACTGTCAGGAAATAGACGCCTCTATTGTCGCCGAACAAATTATCGAGCCTATCGTTCGTCGGCGGTATTCGCTTGAGGAGTTGGTTGGGGCGATCGCGCCTGAGAATCTTCATAATGAGATTGACAGTGGAGTTGCTGTGGGGAACGAAGTGTGGTGACACAATATTGCTATTTGTATGGTGCGTCGCTGTGAGATTTTCCTGCTAGTTGAAATAGCTACGGGAAGCGACGCACCCGAAGGTATTACTGTAGGGAACGAAGAGAGTTTCCTGTCATACTCACCAAATTGTTTGAATAGTAGTTAACCCTTGAATTTTTGCGTCGCGGGTGACTAACGGAAGACTCAAAGATAAAGCAGTTGCGGCAATAATCCTGTCTGGCATATCAGGAACCGTTGCCCTGTCAATTTGTTGAATAGTTGCCGAGATATTGCGATCCAAAGGTGCTAGCATAATCCCCACATTTGGATCGTCTGCAGCATTTAAAACTCGTGTCAGCACCTCGCCTGCCAAACGCCCTCGCTCAATCAAGTAAGAAATTTCTACAATTGTAATTGCGGAAAAGTAGATAAAATTTCCCTCATTAACCGCTTGTTCTAATGCTATTAATGCTGCTGGCGACAATCTTGGCAGTTCAAAAATGTACCAAATTAGGGTATGGGTATCTGCTACGACTGAGGGCATCAAACAATCTCCCTGGGAAAATTTCCCCACATTTCTTGTCGGGCTTGGGCGATGTCTTCTTCCGTAATATCTACTTTTAAGTCAGCACACAAGCCTTTGACACTCTTTAGGGGTCGTTTAGCCATAGTTTTTTGTTGAAGAAATTCAGCAAAATCTAAAACTTCTTGCTGTCGTTCAGGGGGCAATGCCCGCAACTTATCTAAAACTGCTTGCTCTAAATTCATCGTTTATTGCCCTCCGTAATTACTCTAAAATTATCTTCACGCTTTTACTTACCAAATTCAAAAAATGTGCTTGCAACCTACTTACCATATTATAAGGTAAATCCCACAAAAAACTAACGCCTCTTGCATCCTATTTTGAAATAATATTTTTCGGGTGGAGTGCGATCGCCCCTCATTTTGTAGGTGCGTCGCTATGAGATTTTCCAGCTATTTGAAATAGCTCAAGGCGACGCACCCTACGTTATGGCGCTCGCCCCAACCAACTTATCAATCTCCGCCTCAGTTGTAAAATAGTGAACACAAGCCCGCACACAATCAGGATTAAGAATTGTCCTTACCATACTCCCCTGCTTCTCTAACAAATCAACTAGCTGCTTGTGCGGCATCCCATTAGTTAATCGAAACGAAACCAAACCAGCTTCTGGCGCAGATTTCCGCAAACATTCCACATCGGGAAGTTCCGATAAACGCTCCCAGAGATACTTACTCAAACGGCAAATTTCTGCATACCTTTCCTCGATCGTACCCCATTCATGTTGCAGGGCGATCGCACTCCGCAAACCCGCATACAAAGGATAAGCCGAAGTCGCAATTTCATAGCGCTGCGATCCAGGCTTCCACCCAAGAACTTTAGCATTAGCATCCGTCACAATTCCCCGCCAACCGATAAACACCGGATGCAAATCTGCCAAAGCTTCAGCACTCACATAAAGTCCCCCCAAACCTTCCGGGCCGCACCACCATTTGTGACCAGTAAAAGCATAAAAGTCAACCCCTGATTCAATCAAATTTAAAGGCAAAACCCCCACAGACTGAGCCGCATCAACTAACACCCTAACTTTGTGCTTCTTTGCAGACAAATCCTCTTGTCTCCCCCCTTGAATCAGGGAAAAATCCTCTTGCCTATCCCCTTGAATCAGGGAAAACCCCTCTTGTCCCCCCCCTTGGCAAGGGGGGGTTAGGGGGGGTTTTATATCTGTTTCCCCATCCCCTTGAATCAGGGAAAACCCCTCTTGTCCCCCCCCTTGGCAAGGGGGGGTTAGGGGGGGTTCATGACATAATTTCACAATCTCAGCCAGAGGCAAAACTTGGCCAGTATTCCACAAAATGTGACTGATTACCAACAAGCGAGTATTTGGCCGCAAACTATCAGCAATCACCGCCACCGGATCACCCTCATTCAAAGTAGCCGTCAACGGACAAATCGAAACCTCAATGTTGAAACGGCGCTGAAGTTCCATTACACTAGCTACAATGCCGTGGTGCTCGCAATCAGAAAGCAGCAAATGGTCGCCTGCTTTCCAGTCAATGCCCCACAGCGCAATATTGCAGCCGACGGTGACATCTTCAGTCAGGGCGATGGTTTCAGGAGGTACCGTCAACTCAGATGCGATCGCACGTCGCGTCAGCATCGCCTCCTGAACCACCCAAGCCCCCACCTCCCCCGAAAACGGCCCCCCAAGCTGCACCCGTTTGTAAGCCTCATAAATCGCCTCTAAAGCAGGCTCAGGCAGCGGCCCTTGTCCGCCGTAGTTAAAATAAGCTTTATTGGCCAAAGCTGGGAATTGTTGCCGGTGATTGTCCTTTGTCATTTTTTTTGGGGAATTATTGATAGCGTTAATATTGAATAAGTAATGCTGTGAATTTTATACCTTTTGCCTGATACTCTATGCCTTGCGAATACTAAATGTTAATAACTGACAAACTACTACTTTCCTATCAGCGATGCCATCTCCGAGCATTTTTAGATACCTGCGGAGACTGGAAACAACTAGATCCCCCCAGCGACTTTTTGCTGAAACTGATGCGCGACAGCGCGGCATACCAGCAGGAAGCTTTGGAACACGAGACTTACCAACAACCATATTATCCTAGAGGGGATTGGGAAGCCGGCGCGGCCGCTACATTGAGTTTAATGCAGCAAGGGGTCGATCGCATTTACCGAGGAGTTCTGATCCAGGGCGAATTCGGCAAAACCAACGGCGCAACAACTTCTCTGGTAGGAATTGACAGTCAATATTTCCCTGAATTTGGCGAAATACCCGAAACTCCCGTTCATCTTTCATCCTCCAATCTTCCCTCTTCAAACATTACCCTGATCAGCCGCCCCCATTTATTAATCAAACAACCGGGACAATCAAAATTTGGCAATTGGAGTTATATTACTGCGGATATTTGGCTTAGCAAGCGACCAAAACAAGAGTATCAAATTATCGCAGCTTTTCACGCCCAAGTTTTAGCTTCCGTACAGGAAACAATGCCAGAGACTGCGTGGCTGATGCTGCGAAAAAAAGGGCTGTGCTCGGTGAATCTCGGCCAGCGAACTCCTCAGATGTTCGAGATTTTAGACAACTGCATTCAGATGATAGAAAATCGGGATAAACCAGAGGTGTTCATTTCCCGGCAAAAGTGCAATCTTTGCGGTTGGTATACTATCTGTCACGCCGAAGCCGAATCTATTAAACATCTTTCGTTATTGCCGGGAGTTACTGCCAGCCGCTATGCTAGACTAAAAACTCTCGGAATTACTGATGTTGAAGCTCTCGCTAATGCTAGTTCCAAACTGCTTGCTGAGTATCCAGAATTCCCGGACAGAGTTGCTTTTGATGTGGTGCAGCAAGCTCGCTCTCACTTGCTAAATCAACCGCTGTTGCGAGAAGAAGGAAGTTCGGCAACGGATTTTGTAACGGATGTAACGGATGTAACGGATAGAAGTTCGGCAACGGATTTTGTAACGGATGTAGCGGATAGAATTTCGACAGCGAACACTGTACGGGATTTAACAAATTTAACGGATCTAGGTGTGAGGAAAGAAGGAATAAGGGAAGAGGCAGAAGTTAATGAATTTATAACCATACCTGAAGTTGCCGAGAAGAGTTTAGCAAAAGTTAATCTTGTTCTGGAAAAAACTACAGAAAATAAACCTGCGACATCTTCTATACCTGCGCCAATTCTCCGCAAAAAACCAATTCCGTATTCCCAATCTGTCTTTTTGCCGATCGCCCCTATCGAACTCTACTTTGATATTGAAGCGGAACCAGAGTTAAACTTAGATTACCTCCACGGAGTCTTAGTTGTTGACAGATCCAACAATACGGAAAAATTCCACGGTTTTTTAGCAGAATCAGCAGCAGAGGAAGGTGCAATCTGGCAGCAATTTTTAGAATTAATGTGGGCTTATCCTATTGCTCCGATTTTCCACTTTTGCGACTACGAAGTCAAGACTTTTAAGCGACTGGCTAAACTTTACAATACTCCAGCTTATTTGTGGAAACCCGTGCTGAAACGGTTTGTAGATATTCACAAACAAGTGACGCAAAAGGCGATTATGCCGGTGGAAAGTTACGCACTCAAACCAATTGCCCGCTGGCTGGGTTTTGATTGGCGAGATGCTAAGGCTAATGGTGCTCAGTGCGTCTGCTGGTACGACGATTGGCTCAAAACTGGCGATCGATCGCTGTTAGAGGCGATCGTCCGCTACAATGAGGACGACTGTCGTGCTACATACATAGTTAAAGATTGGTTGACAAATTTTTTGCTGAATCATGAGCCGTGATTTTTAGATGTAACGAACCGCGAAGACGCAAAGGGCGCGAAGGAAGAAAGGGAAGAGGAAGATAGGTAATAATGTATTTATTGGTAAAATGCGAAAGCTAGCAAAAGCAACTATATTTATTGTCTGTTTTTTGATGGCAGCAACTGTTGCTATTTGGGTACACCAGTCAGCTCAATCTTTCGGTGTTACGAAAATAGATTTTATCGGCAGAGCAATATTTCCTACAGGTTCTCCGTTTCAGGGGACGGAAATTGGCGGACTTTCGGGCATTACTTATGATGCCGAGAAACAAGTTTATTATGCCATTTCTGATGACCGCAGCAGCAAGGCTCCGGCGCGCTTCTATACTCTCAAAATTAACTTGCAATCTGGGAAACTGCAAAAAGAGCAAATTACTTTTACTGGTGTTACTACTTTATTAGATGAAAACGGCAAAGGTTTTCCTGAATTAAGTTTAGATCCCGAAGGGATAGCTTTTACTGGCAATAGCGTGTTTGTTTCTTCTGAGGGAGATGTCGCTCGCCAAATAAATCCTTTTATCAAAGAGTTCTCCCTCGATGGTAAACTCCTGAAAACGCTGGCAATTCCTGAACTATTTTTGCCGGATGACAAGGGCAGTAAAGGCATCCGCAACAATCTCGCTTTTGAAAGTTTAACTTTAACGCCCGATCGCAAATACCTATTTACAGCTACCGAAAACGCCTTGGTTCAAGATGGCGCCGTAGCTTCCCTGGAAACCGGGAGCCCGTGCCGGATTTTGCGCTACGATGCGGTGATCGGCAATCCTGAAGCATCGTTTCTCTACATCACCGAACCGCTACCCGCTGGTGCGAATCCTGTGGGAAAATTAACTAGCAACGGTTTAGTGGATTTGTTGGCGATCGACGATAACCGCTTGCTGAGTTTAGAGCGTGCTTTCTCCCTGGAAACCGGCACAACTATCAGAATTTTTGAGATTTCTCTGGAAAAGGGCGATCGTATTGAAGCACTCGAAAGCCTCAAAAGCCGTCTCAGCGAGGTTTCTCCCGCTCAAAAACGGCTGCTGCTGGATTTGGAAACCCTGAAAATTCCCCTAGACAACATTGAGGGGTTGACATTTGGCCCCGCCCTAGCGGATGCTAGCAGAGGTCTGATTTTGGTGAGCGACAACAACTTCAGTCCCCTGCAAGAGACTCAGATTTTGGGCTTCCAAATAAAAGTTCAAAAAACCTCTTGACAAAAGGTGAAGTTATAGGCATAATAGAAATTGTGCCTGAAAAAACGGCAAAACGAGGGACAGTAGTTCAATTGGTTAGAGCACCGCCCTGTCACGGCGGAAGTTGCGGGTTCGAGCCCCGTCTGTCCCGTTCTCTCGTAAATAGAAAGTTTAAACCTTTCATAAATCTCTTTCTAAATTGAGTTCGTTTGTAGTCAGGACTTCAGTCCTCTTGCGGATAAAAAAGGACTAAAGTCCTGACTACGAATCTTATGCTATTTAGATAGCAGGACATGATTAAGGAGCGGGAAAATATGACCGTTACAACCATTAAGCCCTCACCGGAAAAAACTACACAACGGGTAGTATTATCTAATATCAGTTGGCAGACTTACGAAAGCTTATTAGCAGAAGCAGGAGACAAGAGATCCTCGCGATTTTCATACTCTCAAGGAGTCTTAGAAATTCTCATGCCATCCGACTTGCATGAAACTATTAACTGTTTGCTCAAACGGATTGTTACAGCTTTGACTGAGGAGTTGGACTTGAAGATTAAGGGATTTGGTTCGACGACTCTCAACCGTGAAGATTTAGAACAAGGTGCAGAACCAGATTCATGTTTTTATATCCAAAATGTCGATCGCATTCTAGGGAGAAGGCTTGACATCTCAACCGATCCTCCCCCAGATTTGGTAATTGAAGTTGATATTACCAGTCCTTCTTCTAATCGATTTGTAGTTTACACACAGCTAGAAATCCCTGAAGTTTGGCGGTATCGGGGACAAACTGTACAAATTTATCAATTGCAAAATCGGGAATATATTACCTGCGATCGCAGTCCGACATTTCCCATCCTTTCTGTAGCAATGCTCAATCAATTCTTGCAGATGGCAGAAACTCAAGATGACAATGCCATAATTCGGTCTTTGCGTCAATGGGCAAGCGAGCAGTTGCGATCGCCCGACAACGCTCAATAATATTTAACTGAATTTAACTAATTTTAATTGAGGAATCTGCTAAATGTTAGAGACAAGCGTTGTTTTACAGGAAGTTGAACTTTTTTTTATGCAGCAAGGTAAGGTGTATGAAGCACTCCAAAACATTACTCAAAGTTTGTCGAGAGCAGGCATAGACTATGCAGTAATTGGTGGCATGGCCCTTGTGATTCACGGCTATATCAGAACTACTCAAGACGTAGATTTGTTACTGACACCACAAGGGTTGGATTCCTTTCGATCGATTTTGCTCGGTCGTGGATTTGTGCCTGCCTTTGCTGGTGCTACCAAAATGTTTAAGGATGTGAAGACAGGAGTATCTGTTGAGATTATCACAACCGGAGAGTTCCCTGGAGATGGGAAACCTAAATCAGTTAGTTTCCCTAACCCGGCAGCCGTAGCTGTTGAAAAAGACGGCATTAAAGTCGTTCGATTGGTTACACTGATTGAACTGAAGTTGTCATCAGGTTTGAGCGGTCGCGGTCGATTGAAAGATTTGGCGGATGTACAAGAATTGATTAAAGCTCTGAGTTTGCCTGCGGAATTAGCACAGGAACTCGATCGCTCTGTGCGAGAAGAATATTCCCGACTGTGGATCGATGTTCAGCCTGATGTTTGAAATTAATTGAATTTCTATTGATTGGACGATCGACTCCCAGCAGCGCTCAAAGGTGCGAGGAAATAAAGGGCCGGGCTATTTGATATGTCAAAACTAGGACGATGGGCACGAGGATCGGAATCGCCACTAGCAGTCCCCATTTGCCAAACCTAAGTTTTTGACCGTCCGATTTGAACAGGAAAATTACAGCGACAATTCCCATAAGTATCCAGAGACCACCGAAGCCCATGAAGACTGTATAGCCTGCATCTTGCATTTTTTTTGACCTTTAATAGTAGTCCATCTTTAATGTTACTTGCAGCCTGTTTCTGCTGACATCTTCTGATAGGTCGATCGAATTTCCCCAATACTACTCATTTCGAGTTGAGTTGGCAGCGGCCCTGACTTTCGCACTCGATCCGCTGAGTTCGATCGCTCATAATTGTTGCTAAATCCGGTCTTCCCGTCAGCATCAGCCGCCAGTCTGCCCAAATTCCGTACAGCCAATTGGCGATCGCCCCGATCGCTGGTAACTTAGTAACTGCATAAATCCATCCCATACCTAAAATCTCGTAGGTGCGGCGAAAAACCTCCACATTTTTAATTGCCGTACCGTCGGGTAACACCGCGTGAATCCGCCCCATCGCCGTTTCGTAGTCGATTCCGCCGTGGGCCTCCGGGTTGTAGCCATCATCCGCGATATCCACAAACGACACTAAACCTCGCCCTGCGTCGCGTTTTTTCAAGAAATTAACCTCCCGCACGCACAGAGGACATTCACCGTCGTACAGTAACTCAATCTGCCAAGCAGGCGCAACAGACTTGGGTGAGGGTGCAACAGATTCGGAAAACTCAGTTTTAGCAGCAGACATAGGGAAATATATTTTAATGTCGTCGATCGCACACAAACATTTTACAAGGATAAATAGTTATCAGGTGCGCCTTGGGTACTCCTAAAGCAGTTATTTGTGGTGTGAAAAATAGTCCCAAAGGTGAATCCAGTCTTGGCCACCCGCAAGCTATTATCATCAAGATGCCCTCTCCTGCCATGCCGGAGACTTTACCCCCGATCGCCCGATAGTCGAATATCAAACAAATCGAGGCAAAGCACCTGCCAAGCACAACTGTTAATTCGGCAACAAAATATAATAAAATTTAAAGTCTTAAACATAAGCTATTCCCCCAACCAGCAAATCGCCCCCAATCTAAAAGCAAAAATCTACATGAATGTCAGAGTCCGTCTAGCCCCCAGTCCCACCGGAAACCTACACATCGGTACCGCCAGAACCGCCGTATTCAACTGGCTGTTTGCCCGCAACCAAGGCGGAAAATTCATCCTGCGGGTAGAAGACACAGACGTAGAACGTTCTAAAAGCGAATACACCGATAACATCCTCGAAGGCCTCACCTGGCTGGGTATGGAGTGGGACGAAGGCCCGAGTTTTCAGTCACAGCGTCTGGAAATATACCGCCAAGCAGTCCAAACCCTTCTCGACAATGGACTCGCCTACCGCTGCTACACCACGTCGGAAGAACTCGACGAAATGCGGGAAGCACAAAAAGCCAACAAACAAGCCCCCCGCTACGACAACCGGCACCGCAACTTGACAAGCAAACAGCGCGCAGCTTTTGAAGGCGAAGGGCGACAAGCTGTGATTCGGTTTATCATCGACGACGATCGCACGATCGCTTGGAACGACATGGTGCGCGACACCGTAACCTGGAAAGGTAGCGACCTCGGCGGCGATATGGTGATTGCCCGTGCATCCAGCGGCGGCGTCATCGGCCAACCCCTCTACAACCTCGCAGTAGTTGTCGATGACATCGACATGGGCATCACCCACGTCATTCGTGGCGAAGATCACATCGGTAATACTCCGAAACAAATATTGCTCTACGAAGCTTTGGGCGCGACAATCCCAGAATTTGCCCACACGCCGCTGATTTTAAACTCCCAAGGACAAAAGCTTTCTAAACGCGACGGCGTAACCTCGATTTCTGACTTCAAAGATATGGGCTACCTGCCCGAAGCTTTAGTTAATTACATGACTTTGCTCGGTTGGACTCCGCCGGATTCAACGCAGGAAATATTTACACTGTCGGAAGCAGCAGAATTATTTACATTCTATCGAGTCAACAAAGCCGGTGCAAAATTTGATTGGGATAAACTCAATTGGCTAAACAGTCAATACCTGCACAAAATGCCAGTGCCGCAATTGACAGATTTGCTGATACCTTATTGGTGGCAGAAAGGCGGTTACGAGTTTGACTTGGAGGCCGATCGCCCCTGGCTCGAACAAATAGCTGCTTTAATCGGCCCGAGTCTCGTTCGCTTAACCGACGCTGTGGATATGTGTAAGGTATTCTTCTCCACCACGGTGGAATACGAAGAAGAAGCACTCGCACAATTGCAGCAAACAGGGGCTGCACAGGCTTTACAAGCAGTTGTAGAAGCGATGGAAAGTCATTCATCCCTGACATCAGCGGAAGCTCAGAAAATCACTAAAAAGCTCAGTAAAGAGAAAAATCTTAACAAAGGGCTAATTATGCGATCGCTCAGAGCCGCTCTGACAGGTGCAATGCACGGCCCCGACCTGATAGAATCTTGGGTAATCCTTCACCAGCGAGGAACGGCTAAAACCCGTTTGCTTGATGCCATTAGCAACTTGAATTTGCCGGCTGTTGGTGTCGCGGACGAAACTTCTACCCCAGAACAACCAAAGGCAGAAACAGTCGCCGAAACTTCTGCTACAGAACAGTCAGCAGCGGAGGTTTCAAAAGTCGAAACACCGACTATTGAAACAATCGAAACCCCGGTTGTTGAACCATCAGCAGCAGAGGTTTCAGAAGTCGAAAAACTTGCGATCGAAACAGTCGAAACGCCGACTGTCGAACCAGCAGTGGAAGTTACAGCAGTCGAAATACCGACTTCAGAAACAGGCGAAGTGTCGGCTCTTGAACCAACCGACGGGGAGGTTGCAGCAGTCGAAATACCGGCTCTTGAAACAGTCGCAGCAGCAGTTGAAATACCTGCCGCCAACCAGCAAACAACTATTGCGAGTGGAGAAATGACTTCATCAAACGAACCAGAAACAACCGTTATCATCACCGAAATTCCTGCCGGAAATGAAGCAGACAGTTCAAGCGGTACAACAAAAGTCATAATTACCGAAGAACCGCCGAGTCAGGGCCAGCAGATCAAAGAACAAATTATCTCAATTTTGTCCGAGTTTCCCGCTTACATTGGCAGCTTTTACGAGCAGTACAAAAGTCCCCTGACTGTTATCGGTGTAATTGTAGCCTCGATTGTCTCTTTGAAAGTGCTTTTGGGCGTAATAGACGAACTCAACGACATCCCCCTGCTAGCACCCACATTCGAGCTAATTGGTATCGGATACACCGTGTGGTTTGTCTACCGCTATTTGCTGCGATCGTCCAACCGGCAACAATTAGGTCAAGAAATTCAAGCCTTGAAAGAACAAGTTTTCGGCAAAAAGTCCTAAAATTTTGCTGGTAATTTGTTGAATTTGTGCCCGACATTGATAACTTTAAATAAGTTGTTAGTGTCGGGTTTTTAAATCAGGGCTGTTTCATTCTTTTGTAGGGGCAAACCCCCCGTGGTTGCCCCGATCGCTGAAATGCCCAATTTATCGTGTCTGGGCCTGGGCGGGCACGGGGGCACCGCCCCTACAAAATCCTGGTTTTTCTGAGAATGAAACCGCCCTGGTTTTTAAATGACTAATAACTAATGACTAATGACTGTTGACTAATGACTGTTGACTAATGACTGATGACTAATGACTACTGACTACTGACTACTGACTAATGACTAATGACTAATGACTAATGACTAATGACTAATAACTAAACCCCAGTCGCAGTAAAAGCCGCCCAATAATAAGGATTGGCAAAAGGATAGGGTTTGCGGTTGCGAATTTGCTGCAAAGAAGCCTCCGCAATCAGGCGATAACTTTGAGAAAGCCGATCGAACATTTGCGAAATTTGAGGTTGAAAATCCGCCAGCAACACCTCCAATTCCTCGCTAGTCAAATCCCGTAGCCACCTTTGAGCGTCCCCCAGCGCGATCGCCACATCTCCCACCTGCAACCGAGAAAACCGTCCCAGATTTTCATAAAACTTGCTCGTCAGCAGCAGCGTAGAAACATCATTCACCTTCCAAAGACTGCTAACCACACTAGACGTGCCAGCATACAACAAACCCGCCGACAAACCCACAAAATCTCCTCCAGCACCGCTAACTCCGCCAGCGGCTATTTCGCAACCCGATAAAGTAACTAAAAAATATTGCCGAAAATCCAGATTAAAAATTTCCTCCAAACTCAGAGAATCATTCCTCAAAAACACTGCGGATTTCAGTGGCCAAGCCAAATTAAGCAAACTCAAACAAGCAAAGTGAGCGCATTTTTTATGCGGCAACTGCCCTATTTTCTGGGGCAAATTCCCATTATTAGCAGACATTTCTTGGGAAAAAGCCTCTTTAATTGCCGGCTTATGGCGCACAACCTCTGTACTGGCAAAATACTGGGAAATAGTGCCGATTTCAATGTTGCTGTAGAACGCATCTCTGGTGAAAGTGGGAATTGCCAAAAGCTGCTGCAAACCGGGTTTGTACCGACCAATAGCCGCTCCGTGTGCGCTTTGTCTCAACAGCAATAGCTGACAGCTAGGAGCATAGCGAATTCCTCCGGGAAATCGATCGATCAAATAAGCAGCAGGCGCTGCAACGTCGCCAAAAGACGAACTTTGAGAAAAATCCGAAAGGCTGTAGGTTTCCACATCAAAACCGCTGCGCTCGCTCCACCCAGACCTAAAAATTCCCCCACCATCCTCAAACCCGTCTCTCCCCGCCAAAGGCAAAGCGTGGAGTGGCAAAGCGTGCAAAAATCGGTGCGGCACAAAAATCAGCCGATCGCAATTGTCGGGAATCAGTGCCACCACTCGATCGATTTCCAGCATCGTAGCCAAGCGTTTGAGGCGAGTCGGGAGATGATTGATCCAGCGACCTTTTTGTTCAGAATAAGCGGTGAGGTACTCCTGGCCCCAACTTTCGGCAGCCAAAGCATTTTCCGACGAACACAGGTGAACGGCGGGATATTGTGCACTCTTTACCACCACAAAAGCAACCAGCAACTCCCCCAAACTCGCCCACACCACAGCAGCGCAATTGTCATCAGGCAACAATTGGCGAATTTGCTCGAAAGCGATCGGTTCAACTTTGTGAGCTAGGCTGAAGAAAGGATCGTTTGCCTGCACCTCCCGTGCAATCAACCTATCAAACTGCTTCCACAATTGATTTAAGTGCATGAAGTCCGAGTTCGACAGCAGAGAACCGCTGTTCAAACCTGGGCTATCGCCCTCAGAAATCAAAGTCGTGTTGGGATCAGGTTCTCCCTCTTCTTGGTGCTGCTGTTCCCCCGCTATTTCCAGTTGCAGCGACTCCAACTCGCTTCGCACCCCTGCGGGAATTTCGGCTTTCGGAGTCAAGTGGCATTTAACCAGCAGTTCTACCAAATTCCGATTTTTGTGGCGTTCGGCGTATTCCAGAGCCTTAGCGTAATATTCAGGTTGGCTGGCACCGAGTTCCAGGCAAACTTGCACCAGGCATTTATAGAGTCCAGCCCAAGTGCGGGTTAATTTGACTTTTGCGGTACTCGTCTGCTCGCCAAAATCGACTGTATCAACCCCAACTTCGCTACGCAAGAATTCCACAGTATCGACAGCAGCAGTAAAAACCCCGTAGGCGCGAAGCAAGTCGCCTCGAACTCGGTAAGCTTGACCCAAATAAAATAAAATTTCAGCCCAGCGGTGGGGATAGGTTTCGCGAGTGTAGACTTGGGTGGCGTTTTGATAGCAGCCGATCGCGCTTTCCATGTGGGACAAGTTTTCCGCCTCGGTCAGTTGCGAATAAGCCCTGCCGAGATAAATTTGCAGCATTGCCCAGCGGTTGGGATATGCCTGCCTGGTGTAGACTTCCCCTGCATTTTGATAGCAGGCGATCGCGCTTTTGAGATTGCGGTTTTTTTCCCCTTTCAGGTGTTCGCAGAAAGCGCGGCCGAGGTAGGCACACAGGATTGCCCAACGTTCGGGAGTTTTTTGGCGGTTGCAAAACAGCAAAGCATTTTGATAGCAGGCGATCGCCATTTCCATATTTTCGGCTTTTTCCCCTTTCACCCGCCGACTGTAGATCCTACCGAGGTAAGTTTGGATCGAAGCCCAGGCTTCGGGAAATTTGATGCGGGTGTAGACTTGTAGAGCATTTTGATAGCAGACGAGCGCCATTTCCACATTTTCCACCGGATCGCCTTTGATGCGATCGACAAACACCCGGCCCAAATTCCTTTGAGTCGTCGCCCACTGCAGCGGAAAAGCTTCGCGAGTCCGCACCTGCAAAGCTCTCTGATAGCACGTAACCGCGTATTCGAGATTTTCAGCTCGGTTGCCCTGCAGCAACTCGCAGTAAGCATTTGCCAAATTATTTTGAGTGGTGGCCCAACGGCGGGGAAACACCTTGCGGTTGTAGACTTGCAAAGCATTGTGGTAGCAAGCGACGGCCAGTTCCAGATTTTGGGATCGGTTGCCCTGCAGCCGGCGGCTGTAAGCACGGCCGAGATTGTTTTGAGTGCTCGCCCACTCTTGCCCGAAAGCCTCGCGGCTGCGAACTTGCAGCGCGTTTTGATAGCAGGCGATCGCCTGTTCTAGATTGTCTGCCGGATCTCCCCTGAGACGCTCGCTGTAAGCGTTGCCCAGATTATTTTGCAGCGTCGCCCACTGTTCCGGGTACTGTTCGGGCGTGCGTACTTGTAGGGCATTTTCAAAGCAAGCGATGGCCTGTTCGATATTTTGAGCCTTATCACCTCTGGGGCGATCGGTGTAAGCGTTGCCCAGATTGTTTTGCATCACCGCCCATTCTTGGGGAAACTCTTTGCGGGTAAACACCTTAGCAACTGTTTCGTAACCGGCAATTTCGATTTCCAAGTTATTAGCCTTGCTGCCGAGGGGAAACCGCCCAATTTTGTTGCTCAGATTGCCGATCAGGGCTGCAATCCGCCTTCTCTCGGATTCTTTGGCAGCAGAAAACACCAAATTTGCCCAGCAGCGCAGCAGTTGTGCGAAATTCTGGTCGAGTTTGTCTAAATTGTTTCTCAGCAGCGAGTACAGGTGCTGCGAATCAGCGCCGCGCGCCACTGCCTGCAATACTTCTGCTAAAAAAGCCAGATAGGCTGCCCCGGTTGCGGGCAATTTATAATTCCCTTTTGCAGATTCTAAGGGTGCGATCGCCCTTTGGAAAAATTTTGCAGCTTTCAGCAAGCTTTCTCGCGTCAGTGCCACTTCTTCCAAATAAAGCGTTTGCACGAACCCAAAGTCGATCGACTTTGGGTTCGTCCTCAAAATCAAATCTATTCCTGAGTCCCCAGGATTTTCCAGCAGCGCTTGGAGCATATTAACATCAGTTTTGCGACGCTGTTCGTCCATCGTGCATTCCGCCAAACTATTAACCATAGGAGCGCTGCTTCCCTGCAACCAAGTGAACTACCCACCCCTAAATCGTAGTACCGAATATAGTAGGGGCTTCTGTACTCATAGGCGAGTGCCTTAGCGGAGACTTTCGTCCCAGCTTTGGTCTTACCTCGCATCCTAAAGCAGAAACGGCTGAACCTTCCGCCTTTAGTATTTTGATACCTTCTGCTTTCATCTTTATCGCTGCGTTCCCCTCCCGATCGCGATCGGTAGCACAGTCAGGATAAGTCCCTTCCCTCCTATCTAATGGCATCTCGGTCATTTGATCGAAACAATTAGAACAAAGTTTGGAACTGGAAACCCCTCTATCAATCTCGACTAAGTTCCCGCCTTTGCGTTCCCACTTGTAGGCTAAGAAGTTTGTAAAACTTTCCCAAACCTCCTGTGATATTGCTTTCGCCAACTTGGGATTGCGAATCATGTCCCAGAAAAGGAATTTTTCTACTATGACCGCGAGGCGATCGCTAACCAACTTATAACTAAGTTTAGGTAAAAAATATTGCCACGAATTCCTAAACCGTTCGCATACCTTGGTCACAGCTTTTCTATATTTGTATTCAGAATTACTTTTTTTCGGCTGGTCTGTTAACTTTTGCTGTTTGCGCTTCAAGTTCTTCTCGTGCTTGGCAAAATGCTTAGCATTAAATTCATATTTAGATCCTTTTTCATCATCGGGGACAATAGCAAAGTATTTCAATCCTAAATCAATGCCCGCAATCCTACCTTTTTTTGTTGTCTGGTTCTCAGCTTTAATTTCAGTCAGTATAGATGCAAGATATTTCCCTGAATATTTTTTACTAATAATTGAATTATGAATTTTACCCTCACTTAATCTATATCTATTTTTTTTGGGCTGAGTTATTTCCCTATAGCGGAAAATCCTAGTACCCACTACAATTTTGACGTTTTGAGGATAATGAAATGACTGTTTTTTATCTTGAGATGGGAACTTATAAAAACCAGCAAATCCATCAAGAAAAAGTTTGTAGGCAGGGGTTAACTTGAGCGTAGTAAATAGCAAAAATTTGCTGGAAAACTCACCTAACTCTCCACTTTTATCTAATTTTTTGAGAGTCGGTAAAAGTGTGTTAAACCCGAAGCAGCCAAGTCCTTTACCAGTTTTTTTATAAACTTCAATTGATTTATTTAGACCATAATTAGACCACCAACGCGCACACCCAAAAGTTGAAGCTACTTGTATTTGTTGATTTTGGGTAGGATACAAACTAACTTGGATAGCCTGGTGTAGCAATCAACATCACCTCCTTGGTTCTTCTATTCTCTCACAATATACAGTTGATGATCAAAGCATTACGAAAAAAATTTTTTTGTGACGAGGATTACATATTTTCTCTCTTGAAAGCGATAAGCAAAATTACTTGAGGATGCAATCGTCGTCACCCGCCCTTCCCACTATAACGGTACTCGGTTTAGTGGGAAGGGCGCGAAATAGTTAAACCAGGATTCACCAGTCCCAACAGATACGCAGATAGCGAAACTAGCACCTACGATCGCTAATAGTATTATTTTGCGCGTGCCTCTTGAGTAAAATCGCGGTTAAAGGCGCTGTCACCCTGTGGGGCGGGTTTCACAGGCCTTTCTAAAATTGACAAACCCGCCCCGACAGACTTGCAGCGGGACGGGTTTACTTTTACCCCGATCGGACTTAGGCTAAGGAATGAGAATTAAATAAAATCCACTTTTCCTGTTTGTTGTGGGATGGGCGTCCCGCCCGTCCCCGATAGACGGGCGGGACGCCCATCCCACAAGAAAAAAGGGAAATTATTTAATTGACGATCCTAAGAAACCGGGTTTCTGGGAAACTATTGGGTTTAGTAACGAGAAATCTCGAAAGAAACCCGGTTTCTGAGGAAGAGTGTGTCTTGGACTAAGTGAGTTATCTAGGATATTGCGCCAGCTTCAGCGCTACAGCTAACAAAAATCAACTCAGTAAATTTTACTTTACCGCTTGAGAACGCAAGGCTGATTCCACTGCCTGCAGAGCTCGATCGACTTCAGCGGAAGTGACAATCAGTGGCGGGACAAATCTCAGCACTTTCGGCCCTGCGGGAACCAACAAAACTCCTGCGGCGATGGCAGATTTGACGATATCCGCCGATGTAAGTTCGATGTCGGCTTGCAATTCCATCCCGACAATCAAACCCCAGCCGCGCACCTCAGCAATTAAATGCGGATATTCGGCCGCCAACTTGTTGAGGCCTGCTTTCAACTGTTCCCCGCGCTGCTGCACGTTTTCTAGAAGGTTTTCCCGTTCCAAAGTTTGGCAAACGCACAAAGCTACAGCGCAAGCAAAAGGATTGCCGCCGAAAGTGCTGGCGTGACTTCCCGGTTCAAATACATCGCAGGAAGATTTGCACAGCATAGCGCCGATCGGGATACCGCCGCCCAATCCTTTGGCAGACGTAAAAATATCCGGTTCAATGCCGAGGTTTTCGTAGCCCCAGTATTTGCCGCTGCGTCCCATCCCGACTTGCACTTCGTCGAGAATTAGCAAAATGCCTTTTTCGTCGCAAATTTCCCGAATTCGCTGGAAGTAGGCGAGATCTCCGGGGCGAACTCCGCCTTCGCCTTGCAGCGCTTCCAGCATAATTGCAGCTACTTGGCGTTCGTCTTTGTCGAGTTGCTCGATCGCCGTTTCGATCGCACTAATATCGTTATAAGGCACGTAGTGAAATCCCGGCACCAAGGGGCTAAAACCCTTCTGGTATTTAGGCTGTCCCGTTGCCGTAATTGTCGCCAAAGTCCGCCCGTGGAAACTCGCAACGGCGGTAATGATTGTCGGATTCGAGATATTTAATTTTTCGTGGGCGTATTTGCGGGCGAGTTTAATTGCCGCTTCATTAGCTTCCGCGCCGGAGTTGCAAAAGAAGGCTCTGTCCGCGCAAGAATGGTCTACAAGCCACTTCGCCAGCTCGCCCTGTACGGGGATGTAATAAAGGTTAGAAACGTGGTGTAGGGTCTGAATTTGCTGAGTTACCGCTGCAACCATTGCCGGGTGGGCGTGTCCCAGAGTGCAGGTAGCAATACCGGCCACAAAATCGAGATATTCGCGGCCCTCGGTATCCCAAACGCGGCAGCCGAGGCCCCGTTCTAGGGCGATCGCAAAACGCCCGTAAGTTGTCATTACATAGCTGTCGAAGCTTTCAGAACTGAAGGGACTGGCTTCGGCTTGCACGCTTGGTTCTTTTAATAAGGTTTCTGGACTCACGAATCGCTCCTTAACACATAATATGTAGACCTCGATTGTACGGTAAAAATCCAGGTTAGCGGTGCAGGCTGTTAGTTTTGTCATAAAATCATAACAGTAACTTCAATTAATCCCTCACAAATCTACTGATGAGTTATTACATTTCTCCTAACTTTCTCGATAAAGTTGCGGTGCACGTCACTAAGAACTTTTTAAATTTGCCCGGAGTAAGAGTCCCCCTAATTTTGGGAATTCACGGCCGCAAAGGAGAAGGCAAAACTTTTCAAACCGAACTGGTTTTTCGGCGGATGGGCTTTGAACCGGTGATGATATCTGGTGGGGAATTAGAAAGCCCGGATGCAGGAGATCCGGCGCGTTTAATTCGCTTGCGCTACCGGGAAGCGGCGGAGCAAATTCGCGTGCGCGGCGAGATGTGCGCCATCTTTATTAACGATTTGGATGCTGGTGCTGGCAGGTTCGATACTACTACTCAATATACTGTCAATACTCAGATGGTCAATGCGACTCTGATGAATATTGCTGATAATCCAACTAATGTGCAGTTACCGGGAAGTTATGACAGTACGCCTCTGCACCGAGTGCCGATTATTGTCACGGGAAATGATTTTTCTACGCTTTACGCGCCGCTGATTCGCGACGGGCGGATGGAAAAGTTTTATTGGGAACCCAGCCGGGATGATAAAATTGGCATTGTTGGGGGAATTTTTGAGTCAGACAAATTGTCAAAAACCGATATTGTGGCGTTAGTCGATAATTTTGCCGATCAGGCGATCGACTTTTTTAGTGCTCTGCGATCGCGCATTTATGACGAACAAATCCGCGAATTCATTCACAAAGTAGGAATCGAGCGAGTTTCCAAGCGTTTGGTAAACACTTTGGAAGCAGCGCCAGATTTCCATAACCCGAATTTCAGCCTCGCTCATTTATTAGAAATGGGCAGTTTGATGGTGGGTCAACAAAAGCGGATTAAGGAAATGCGCTTAGTAGATGAATACAACCAATCGCGGCTGTTTAACGTTCAAGGAACCCCCAATGCTCCTGCTGCTGCGCCCACGCAAAGTCAATTAAACGACCCCTCCTCGAAATATTATAAGGCTTACGAGGAGCCAAGTTCTGAAGTGGGTAACGGTCATGCGGCGCGGCTGAGTTCCGAGGTATTGGAACAAGTAAAGCAGTTGTTAGCAAGAGGCTGCAAAATTGGCATGGAATATGCAGATAATCGCCGATTTAAAACTGGTTCTTGGCAAAGTTGCGCGACGATTAAAACTGAACAAGAAAAAGATGTGGTTGCATCTTTAGAAACTTGTTTGGCGGAACACGGCGGCGAATACGTGCGGCTGATTGGTATCGATCCAAAAGTCAAGCGACGGGTAGTTGAAACAATTATTCAGCGGCCGCAGGGTTAAAGTTAAAGCAGTCCGCCAGGGAATGAATTCCCTGTCTAATAGCTAAAGTCCTCTGAAGAGGACTAATGAGTTTAAAAATTTTTATTCTCATATCATGTCCGGTCGAGCGATAGCGATTTTTGTAGGGGCGGGTTCACCAACAATACCTGCCAATAATTGACCATCTCAAAAACCCGCCCCGACCGGGATATTATGGTTAATCGATCGGACATGATATAATGAGTTTAAAAATTTTTATTCTCAGTCCTCTTTAGAGGACTTTAGCTTTGAGGCAGGGGTTTCAACCCCTGTCGGACTGTCGGACTATCGGTTTAACGTTAAGTTGACACCAATGAACACTGTTGTGTCCCTACAGGCAATATCTTCTTACTCTCGCCGTAGACTACAGGACAGACAGAGATTATGCAAACCAGCGGCGAATTAATTCAACTTGGAAACGGTAGCCCTCACTAACTTCCTCAATCAATTCGCGTTGCAAAAGTAAATTGAGAGCATCGAATTTATTGGAAAAGTGTTGCAAAATAGTTGATCGGCTGACTATTGCCCCTTCTCCTTGTGCTGCCAAAAACTGCAAAATAGCTAATCCTGCTGCATCTGCTTGATTGCTTTGAATATCGGCAAAAAAGAAACTGCCAACACTTAAAGCCTCTGGTATTGCTGCTTCTACATCGGCTAAAGTTGCTAGTCGGCGGATAGATGGATCTTGCTCGTTTTTTAGTGCGATAATTTCAGCGCAGAGGAGTTGTATTAGGAAAGGGTGACAGCGGGTGAGTTGCAAGACTCGCTCAACCGCATTGAGTTCGTAACGCAGGGTAAAATCTTTGACTGGTTGCTCAATTAGTTGACGCGCTTCGGGTTGTTTCAGGTAGCTGATATGAACGACTTGGACATTGATTAAATAGCTAGCCCAACGCTGAAATTCTTCTATTGTATGGGAACCAGCTAGCAGCACTTTGAAGCGGGGACGATGTTGAATCAGGTGACGCAACATTCCCAGAACATCCTCCCGATCAAAGCGTCCTTTTGTGATGGCATTATCTAGCGCCTCGAATTCATCGAAGGCAAGCAGGGCAATATTTTGTTGTAGGGCTTCTTCTACTTCGTCCAGCCATTCATCAAAGCGGGTGAAAGGGTCATCTTGCAGTGTTTCGCGCTTAAGAGATGGGAGAGTGAAGGCACTTTGGCGCTGGGCTGAGTTTGCCATACTCCGGGCGATATTGTAGAGAAAACCAGCATAATCACTCGCTGATGAAACTGGCCCTTGTAAGTCTACAAACATGGGAATGATAGTGCTGGGTAGCAAGCGTCCCAAATTGTTGAGGAGGGATGTTTTGCCCATGCGCCGCTGTCCGTAGAGTAGCAAGGGAAGGCGGCGGCGGTCTAGCAGTAATTGCTCGATGCGCGTACTGATGTAAGTTCCACTTAAGTCAACGGGTTTGACAAAGATTTCCTGTTGTTCTGTCAGGGGTACGCCGATTATATAAGGGTTGTCGATTTCTTGTCGCAGTTCGACAACTTCTGCTAGTTCCCGCACATAGTCAGTGACAATTTCATACCAACTGGTAGCAATGGGGCGAAAGCGTACTGCATATTTGTCACCACTGCGGGTCAATTCTCGAATTAAACTGTTTAATTTTTCTGCTACTGCACTGAGGGCTAAACGCTGGTTGTAAGGACTTTGCTGGTTGAGGGCTGCATCTACGTCTTGGCTGATATAACTGAAGCTATTCAGTAGGGCGCTGACTGGACTGTTTAATTCGCCGATCGATATACTGTGGTGAGCGTTACTTATGGTTGTTACGTCTGCACAAATTTCTAGCCTTTGTACATCCTGTTTAATCTTTGTGAGCCGATCGGACGATCGCCGATAGCTAGTATATCCCAAAAATATAAGTAAAAATGCACAAATGAGTGCAAATATATAAAACATTAAAATATGAGCGAGCAATAAATTAATGCAGCTCGCTAAAATTGGTGTGTTACATTTGCGTTAGGGAAAAAGAGAATAGAGTGCCCAGTACGGTTAGACTCTGGACACCCACGCTCCCCCTGAACATTACCCTGGAGCTACCGTTCAGAAGCCTTGATCAAACTTTTGAAGGAAAACTCGATGAGTATTTTTTATCGACTACTCTTGGCTGTTGCTTTGATGGCCTGCGCCATATTGAATGACGTACCTTTTAATGATCCAGTCGTGTTTCCCGTTATCATCCAATTACTCATGCCTATGGAGGACAGGAGCAAGGGCAAGGATGAGGACAAGCATGAATAGCAACAGTGTGAATCGTTGAACTACTTTTTTTAATCAAGAACAGCTAAGTAAGGTGACAACTTACTTGGCTTTTTTGTTTTAAACGACTATATCGCTTTAAACGAATACAGTCTGTTTACGTCAACTGTTTACGTCAACTGTTTACGTCAACTGTTTACGTCAACTGTTTACGTCTATACATATCTGTATAGTACATTAAGACGTGATTGAGTTAAAGGTTGAGCAAAGTTGATTTATGGCTGACTTATGGATGATTTAGGAGTGACTTTTGGTAAACAATTAAATGCTTGCATAAATTAGCTCGCCCAAGACCGATTACCAGCCCCCCACAGGCAAGATCCCGTTTCAAATTTAAGGGCAAATTAGTTTTCATGGCATTTACCTTTTAAAAATCAGCGAATGGCTCTATGTGTTGTAAACCTTCTTCACGCCAATTATCCTCAGTTTCCCCATCTTCCAGGCTAAATAATCGTTCTCGACAAAGGATTTGCAGCGGCAGAGGCCAGCATTTACTTTGATTCAAAATCCACTCGACATCCTCATCAGGAAAAGGCATGGGCGAACTGGCTATCAACTCCCGCGCTTCGGCTGCAGTCATAGCTCCCAGAGTTGTGGTATATCCAAAGATATTGAAAAAAGGCGAACTATGTCCGGTGCTACGCGCTAATTCCATTGGTGATTCAGAAGTTGCCAAAACAAACCCTAAATTTCCATTTGTTTGGTTAGTCGCCAAAGAGCGCAAACTCTCCCAAAACCCATCATCTAATTCGGGACAGCGTTGCAATCCTGCGCCAATTTCATCTAATAGGATGACTGTAGGCTGACGTAAATTACTGCTAACCACATCCATAAATTTATCTAAATCGCAAGGGTTAGGTACTGACATTTTTAGGGATTCTAAAATGTAGCGCAGCAGCCCTTCCCGACTCTGCCGTCGCGCATCTTGAAAATCTACGAAAATCCAACGATAGTTTTCTGGATGGGGCAACCAGTCAGATTTTTGACCGGGACGCAACTGTTCTGTTGGGGTGGTGGTAATATTTTTTAAGTAGTGCAGCAAAGAAGTCTTGCCACTGCGCCTCTTGCCGATAATGGCAGCATTTTGCAGGGGACGGCGTTTCAGTAAGTCGAATAGGCGTTTTAGTTCTTTCTGCCGCCCGAAAAAGTGATGCGGATGGGTGATGGGAGTTCCAGTGATGAAAGCTGAGGTTTCCTCGAAGATAGGCTTAGGGATAGTTTCGTCTATATGTACGATATTTCTCCACTCATACCCCAATCTCCCGCTAATTTCCTCAAAATTTCTATAATCAACAGGTTTACCCGTCAGAAAGCTCTTGACGGTGGATAGGGAAATTTCTAATTCTTCAGCCAAAGCCTTCTGAGTCGGAAAGCCGTTGCGTCCTAAAGCCGATTTGACTTGTTCGATACACCCTGGAGAAACTTTGAGCGATCGCCCCATGATGCCTTTAGAGAAAATTACTAATTTAGATTATAGGTTCGATCTCAACTACAAGTCAACTCGCTCAACCTTTTTGCTCAACCCTGAACTCACGTTAAATTTAGAGAACGATGGTCGATCGTCCTCTGATGATTCTTCCAAGATCGCTCGTCGTTGGGAGATGATTCAAGATAGTTGGCGTTAAGCTCGTTTTAGTTCTAACGCAACTTTTGGATTCATCATCACCAGCGCTTTAGTCAATATTTTAGGCATCGGACTGTTGTTTTCTGGAAAAGTCACAGAAGGCTCAGTTGCCACCGCTGGCGGATTAACATCAAATATTGTGAGCGTTGGGTTACTCAAGTTTACAAAAGAAACGAACGACAGACTCGATCGCCTAGCCAAAGAATTCAAAGACGACAATTAAACAAAAATAGTTAAAGTAGGGTGCGCCTTCCGCACCTGACAAATTCAACTAACACGCACCTGACAAATTCAAGTTAAATTATGCAAAAATTTATCAAAAGTTGCCCGATCGCACATAGCACCTTGAGCACCCACTTTAGTCGTGCACAGAGCGCCCGCTGCTGCGCCCCACCGCACCGCCTCTGACAAGGACAGACCGGCATCTAATGCAGAGGCCAAACCGCCGTTAAAAGCATCGCCAGCAGCCACAGTGTCGATCGCCTCCACAGCAAAAGCCGGTACAAAAAAGGTTTCATCCGCCGTAACAGCAACAGCCCCGCGATCGCCCAACTTGACAATAACATTCTTGACACCGCGCTGCTGCAAGTGTTTGGCAGCTACAATCGCTGTTTCCGTGTCATTCACCCGAAAACCGACTAACTGGCCCGCTTCCACTTCATTCGGCGTGATAATGTCAATTAGCGGATAAAGTTCCACTGGCAAATCCGCCCTAGCCGGTGCTGGATCGAGAATAACTCGCACCCCGGCTTGACGAGCAGCTTTCGCAGCTTTTTGGACAATTTCCAGGGGAATTTCTAACTGTAACAGCAAAGATGTAGCTGCTGTTAAAAGTTTTTTGAGACGTTCTATCTCGGCTTCACCGACATTGTTATTCGCGCCCGGAATCACAATAATATTATTTTGACCTGTCTCGTCTACCGCGATAATTGCCACTCCTGAATGAGTGTTTTGGTCTATTAATACATTGTCGGTACTTAAACCATAAGATTGTAAATTTGTCAATAATTCTTCAGCAAATTTATCGTTGCCGACGCGACCGATGATGTGGGTGGAAGTGCCGAGACGGGCGGCGGCGACGGCTTGATTTGCTCCTTTGCCACCGCCGGCCGTGAAAAAATTGCTACCGATGATAGTTTCGCCTGGTTGCGGCAACCGGGGAGTTTTTGCTGCTAGGTCGATGTTGATACTACCGAATACGATAATGGTCATAATTTAAATTGGGAATTGGGCATTGGGCATGGGGCATTGGGCATGGGGCATGGGGCATTATAGAATTGGGAATTGGTAATGGGTAGCAACTCGCAAATAACCCATAACGAATAGACATCTCCCATAATTATCGTGGAACAGGCAGGATGCCTGTTCAAAATCTGCTTTTTAGGAGAAGTCTAATAACAACAAATAACAAATAACAACAGCCAACAGCTAACAGTCAACACCCAACAGTCAACAGCCAACAACCAACAGTTAACAACCAACGGCCATCAAACGTGCTAGAACAGTTATGGTCTCCACCGGTCAATTCAATGGCTGCAATTACTCTCGATCGCAATCCCTGTGTCCTGCTAGTTGAAACAGACGAAGTTCTCGCCGGCCACTTGAGTCTCGACTTAAAATCCTCCGGCTACGAACCGGTAGTGGCTTCTAATACCGCCACTGGCCAACATTTAGCCCGTGAATTGCAGCCTGCTTTGATTGTAATTGACCGGCTACTTGGCCCTGAGTCGGGGCTGTCACTGTGTTCTTACCTCAGAAGTATTGGCAATCGGGTGCCGGTGCTGCTATTGGTCGGTCGTGATACAGTTGACGATCGCGTAGCTTGTCTGGAAGCTGGCGCGGATGATTATTTTCTCAAACCTTACCGCACTGAGGAGTTTTTGCAGTTGGTGCGCTTGTATTTGCAGCCGGATAACAGCAGCAACGAACAATTGAGGTTTGGCGATTTAGTTTTGGATTTAGCCTCTAGGCGGGCCCTACGCAATGGACGGGCGATCGACCTGACGATGAAGGAATATGAGCTGCTAAAGTATTTGATGGAACATCCCCGCGAGGTTTTGACTCGGGAACAAATTCTGGAAAATGTTTGGGGTTACGACTTTTTGGGTGAGTCGAATGTGATTGAGGTTTATATCCGCTATCTGCGGCTCAAGATTGAAGATGAGGGCGAAAAGCGTTTGATTCAGACGGTGCGCGGTGTTGGCTATGTGATGCGGGAAGCTTGAAGAAGTCATTAGTCATCAGTCATTAGTCATTAGTCATTAGTCAGTTGTCAGTTGTCAGTTGTCATCACTCAACGCAGTCAACAGTCAACAGTCAACAGTCAACAGTCAACAATCTAAAATCATTATGAATTATTTAACTAATTTGCTCGGTATTGGAGTAAGTATATTTTTGCTGGGATGTTCGCCGACTTTACCGATCGCGAATGCTGGTGCTACTGGTATTTTGGCCTCGCAGTCTCCGACGGCGACAACATCGGGTCAAGTGCTGCCTGTTTCTGCTAGAGCTCGGATAGGCGATCGCCCAATCGAACTCGAAGTGGCGAAAACACCGGAACAGCAGGCTATGGGTTTAATGTACAGAACTTCTTTGGCGGATGACAGAGGAATGCTGTTTGAGTTTAAACCGGCGCGGCGGGTCAATTTTTGGATGAAAAATTGCAAGATTTCTCTGGATATGATTTTTCTGCGAGATGGGGTGGTTGAGGCGATACAAGTTTCTGCACCTCCTTGTACTGAAGATCCTTGTCCTACCTACGGGCCCAATACTGCTGTCGATCGAGTTATTGAACTCCGGGGCGGGCGAGCTGCTGAACTCGGTGTCAAAAAGGGCGATCGTATTGAAATCGAGTTTTTCCAGTAAAACTTCGGACTGTTTCAGTAAAACCGGCAAAAAGACACCATCCCCCGGTTTCCATCGCCCAGAGAGCCCCCTGCCTTCGCAGGGCTGTTTCATTCTCTTGTAGGGGCAGCCCCCCGTGGCTGCCCCATGTCCCAAACGCCTGTGCAGTCGTCTGTGGCGGGGTAGGCACGGGGGGGTAGGCACGGGGAGTAGGCACGGGGGGGTAGGCACGGG